>NZ_JBHXQN010000005.1:0-8206 GCF_042717785.1 Streptomyces sp. NPDC058619 | reverse complement strand
CGGTGGCGGTCTCCGCCGAGGTGGGGTGCGCGGGCGTCCCGGGGCCGCCGCCGGGTACCGGCGCAGCGGCGGCCCGACGGCGTCCCTGCTGCTCAGCGGTGGTCACTGCCCACTCCCCACACATGAGTTCCCTACCCGTACGCACGTCCCTGATCCCAAGACGCGCACCGGCGCCCCGGGGTTGCCCGGGGCGCCGGCCGCGCGCTCGCGGCGGCGGTCAGCCGACGCGCGTCAGCTTGCTCCCGATGCCCGGCGAGGCGAGGTCGCTCTTCAGCGCCACCGGCACCTTCACCTGGCTCGCGCCCTCGCCGACCGTCAGCACGCCGATCTCGGTGCCGGCCTTCGCGGTCTGCGGGATCTTGCTGCCGTCGCCCTGCGCCAGCTCGATGCCGACGGTCAGCGCGCCCCAGCCGACAGCCTGGACGTCGGCGGTGGCGACGACCGGCGTACGGCCGCCGAGCCCGTCGTCCACGTACCCGACGACGTCACCCTTCTGCACGACGGGCGCCCCGTTCAGGGACTTCTGGGTGGCGGTCATGAGCTGCTTGCTCGCGGCGAGCACGCTGTCGATGATCGGCGGCTTGTGCTGGCCGAGGACGGCGCCGACGACGAGCTGCCGGGTCTTGCCGACGTCCTTGTAGGCGGCGAAGAGCAGGTTGCCGCCCGCCTTGGTGGTCGTACCGGTCTTGATGCCGAGCGACTCATTGAACGGCACCAGCCCGTTCCAGTTCCGCCACACCTTGCCCGACGGGTCCTGCCAGCTGGGCCTCTTGGTGATCTCCAGCAGCGTCTCGATCTCCACCAGCTTCAGGCCCAGCTTGACCTGGTCCTCGGCGGTGCTGACCGTGGTCGCGTCCAGGCCCGAGGGGTCCGTGTACGTGGTGTTCTTCATGCCGAGGTCCTTGGCGGTGTCGTTCATCTTCTTGACGAACGCCTCCTGGGAACCGGAGTCCCAGCGCGCCAGCAGCCGGGCGATGTTGTTGGCCGACGGGATCATGAGGGCGGCGATCGCGTCGTACTCGGTGAGCTTGTCGCCCTCCTTGACCGTGTCGAGGGTGGACTCGTTGTCCGTGGAGTTGTTCTTCCTGCCCTCGGACTCGGCCGTCTTGTCGACGTCGATCACCGCGCCCTTCTCCCCCTTCTTGATGGGGTGGTCGCGCAGGATGATGTACGCCGTCATCGACTTGGTGACGCTCGCGATCGGCACCGGCTTCTGCTCGCCGGACTGGCCGAGCGGGCCGAGGCCGGCGGCCGCCATGTACGCCTGGCCCTCGCTGGGCCAGGGCAGCTGCGGCTTGGCGCCCTCGAAGGTGTACGAGGACTTCGCGGTCATCACGAGCGTCGGCTCTGGCAGCGGGCGCACCAGCTGCGCGGCCGAGAGGACGATCGCCAGGAGCACGACGACCGGGGCGTAGATCTTGAACCGCCGTACGGCGGTGCGCAGCGGGCTCGGCGGCGGGGGCGGGTTGTTGGTGAGGTCCGCGAGCATGTCGAGCGGCGGCTTCGGCGGCAGCGGCTGCTGCGTGGTCCGCTCGGGGGACTCGTACGCGGGCGTGGGCGCGGGCTTCGGCGCCGGCTTCGGGGTCACGGCCGGGGCCGGCGCCCCGTCGGTGCGCAGCGGTACGAAGGTACTGGCCTTCGGCGGCGCGGCCCGGCCGGTGGCACCCGCGTCCCCGGCCGGCGCGACCGGGGGCTTCACCGCGCGGAACACGGCGGTGCGCTCACTGTCCGCGGCGGCGGAACCGGCTCCGGACCCGGCGGCGCCCGGGCGACCGGGCGAAGCGGAATCCTTGGCGGGAGGCGTGGCGGCCGGGGCGGCCGGCGCGGGCGGGGTCACCGCACGGAACACGGCGGTGCGCTCACTGTCCCCGCCGGACTCCGCCGGGGACGACTTCGGCGCACCCGCGCCCTCCTCGGCCCCGTCCCGGCCGGACACCGGCTGAGGCCGCCGGAAGAAGTCGACCCGCGACCCCTCGGCACCCCGCTCACCGGCAGAACCGGAACCCACAGCGGCCGGCGGCTTCACCGCACGGAACACGGCGGTCCGCTCACTGTCCGCAGGCGCTTCACCGGACACGGACCCGGAATCGGCGGCGTCAGCGGCCGGCCTTTCGACCGAAGCGGAATCCTTGGCAGGAGGCGTGGCGGCCGGCGCGGGCGGGGTCACCGCACGGAACACGGCGGTGCGCTCGCTGTCCCCGCCGGACTCCGCCGGGGACGACTTCGGCGCACCCGCGCCCTCCTCGGCCCCGTCCCGGCCGGACACCGGCTGAGGCCGCCGGAAGAAGTCGACCCGCGACCCCTCGGCACCCCGCTCACCGGCAGAACCGGAACCCACAGCGGCCGGCGGCTTCACCGCACGGAACACGGCGGTCCGCTCACTGTCCGCAGCGGCTTCGCCCGGGGCGGACGTGGGCGTGGACGTGGACGTGGACCCGGAGCGGGACCCGGGCCCTGCCGCGGACCCGGAGTCGGCGTCTGAGGCCTCGGCGGGCTCGGAGGACGGCTTCGGCACCTCGGCGCCGCGCGAGCCCGCCGCACCGGCGGCGGATCCGCCACCGGACGCGGAGCGGGACTCGGACCCGGCCGGGGACTCGGCGTCGGCGTCGGCGTCGGATGCGGGCTCCGCCTCGGCCTCGGAACCGGACACAGGCTCGGGCTCAGCCTCGGGCTCGGAGCCGGACACAACCTCGGGTTCGGCCTCGGAACCGGACACAACCTCGCGCTCGGCCTCGGAACCGGACACAGCCCCGGCCTCGGGCTCGGAGCCGGACACAACCTCGGGTTCGGCCTCGGAACCGGACACAGCCCCGGGCTGGGACACGGCCTCGGCCTCGGCCTCGGCCTCGGCCTCGGCCTCGGCAGCATCAGCCCGGGAGTCAGCCTCGGCAGCGGCAGCGGCCCCGTCGACGCCCGGCTTCGATCCCGCGGCAGCCGAACCCGTCGCAGCCGAACCCGCGGCAGCCGAACCCGCGGCCGCGGGATCGCCGGCTGCCGGTTCCGCCCCCGCCGGCGGCTCGTCGGAACCGGCGGGCGCGTCGGCCGTGGCGACCCACGCCGCGACGGCCTCGCGCAGCGGGTCGCGCTCCGGGGTGTCACCGGCACCGCCCGAGGCGTCCTCGGGCTCCCTCGGCCGGAACACCGACAGCCTCGGATCACGTTCCGCGGAGGACTCCGCCGCCCCCGGCGCTCCTGCATCTACCGACTTGTCGGGGGACTCGCCCGCCACCAGTTCCTCCTCGATCGCCGCCACGTCCGGCTGTCCGAATGTCTAACAGTGTCCCGTCTCGGGGGCATCGCCCCCGTGCTAGACGAGAACGACATAGTTGCGAGTTCCCCCGCAAAGCGGTCAGGCGCTCTCGACAGATGAATGTGAGAGGCGTCACCCTGTCACTCATCCACGCGGGGAGGCATGGATGGGCAGGAGCCGCAGAACAATTCCGGAGGAGCTTCTGCTGCTCGCCTTGGACCCGGCCACGGGTACCACGGCGCAGCCGCAGTCGCTCGACCTCGGCCTGGCCGGGGCACAGCTAGTGGAGCTGGCTCTGGCAGGACGGATAGCCCCTGACGGGGATCGTATCGCCGTGGTGATGCCACGGCCGACAGGAGATCCGACTCTGGACTCCGCACTGGAACTGCTGCGCAGGCGCGGCAGCCCGGTTCGGGCCGTCCACTGGATCGGCGGACCCCGGCTGGGGCTCCGCCAGATTTACCTCGCTCACCTGGAGCGTTGCGGCATGGTCCATGCCGTCGCGGGACAGATGTGCGGGGTGCTGCCGACGACTCGCTACCAGGCGACGGACACGGCGATCAGCCGGGAGATCCGTGCCCGGCTCGACAGTGCGATCCGCACCGGTGTACCACCGGACCCGCGGACCGCGGCGCTTGCCGCACTGGCCCACGCGGTCGGACTCGGCAAGCACCTGTACCCCGGCAACGAGGGGCGGTCGTCCAGATCCCGGCTTCGGGACCTGATCCGGCACGACCCCATGGGCGGACTCGTGGCGCACGCCGTGATGGACGTCCAGAACGGTGTGGCCGCACAGCCGCGCCGTGACCGCGCACCGGCACCGCCGGTCCGGGCCACGGCGAGCAGTGTCCCGCTCCAGCCGCGCCGGACCGGTGCCATGGCCCGCGCGGCCGCGCACTGATCCACCGTTCCATCGCAACGCCACCGCCGTGACGGGCGCCCGCAGGGCCCCGGTCCGGGAACCGCCGACGCGCGGGGTGGCGGGGCCGGTTCGCCGGTCCCGCCACCCCGCGCGTCTGTTTTCCCAGCCGTTCCCCAGCGGCAGCGCACGCTTCGGTGGCAGTCTGCTCAACATCAGACACGCAGAGAGACAGCAACAGAAGAAGGCGGAGGTGCCGTTCACGTGGCGTCCAATGTCAATCCCACCGTCCGACGCCGCCGACTGGGCATGGAGTTGCGCAAGCTCCGCGAGGACAAGGGCATGACGGCCGAGCAGGTCGCCGAACGCCTGCTCGTCTCCCAGTCGAAGATCAGCCGGCTGGAGAACGGCCGCCGTTCCATCAGCCAGCGCGACGTCCGCGACCTGTGCGAGGTGTACGAGGTGGAGGACCGCCGCCTCGTGGACTCGCTCATGCAGATGGCCAAGGACTCCCGGCAGCAGGGCTGGTGGCACGCCTTCGGGGACATCCCGTACAGCGTCTACATCGGCCTGGAGACGGACGCCGCCAGCCTGCGCACGTACGAGCCGCTGGTGATCCCGGGGCTGCTCCAGACCACGGAGTACGCCCAGTCCCTGGTCCGCGGCGCCTGGCCGGAGACCGCTCCCGCCGACGTGGAGAAGCGCGTGCAGGTCCGGATGCACCGGCAGAAGCGGCTGTCCGAGACCGAGAACAACAACCCGGAGCTCGGGCCGCTGCGGCTGTGGGCCGTCATCGACGAGGCCGCACTGCGGCGGCAGGTGGGCGACGCCCAGCTGATGATCCGGCAGCTGGAGTTCCTGATAGAGCAGTCGGACCAGCCGCACGTGACCGTGCAGGTGATGCCGTTCTCGCTGGGCGCGCACCCGGGCGTCAACGGCCAGTACGCCATCCTGGAGTTCCCGGACGCCTCCGACTCCACCGTGGTCTACATCGAGGGCGTGACGAGCGACCTGTACCTGGAGAAGGCCAACGACGTGCAGAAGTACAGCGTGATGTACGAGCACCTGCGCGCCCAGGCCCTCAGCGTGGACCAGACACGGCAGTTCATCTCCGGCATCATCAACCAATATGCGGGCAAGGCCGAATAAAGCCGTGCGAAACGGCGCGGACGGCAAGGGAGGGGACGGTACGGTACACCTTCACTCCCCGGCCACAGAAGGCCTGAATGGAATATGCCACTCGGTCGGGTGAATGGCCCGTCCACGTCTCAGGAGCTGCCGGTAGCGTCGATCAGGTCGGCCGGAAAAGTGGTCGACACGACACGGGAACTACTCGCTGAACCGGAGAGAAACATGGCTATTCGCCAGGGCGCCACGCACAACTGGACCAAGTCCTCCTATTCCGCCAACGGCGCCTGCGTCGAGGTCAAGTCACCCGTCACGGAAGCCGTCGCGGTCCGCGACTCGAAGGTGCAGGACGGTCCGTCCCTCACCTTCGCGCCCGGCTCCTGGACCTCGTTCGTCGCCGACGTCACCGAGGGCGGCCTCGGGCGCCTCGCCTGAACGTTACGGCGCACGTCCCCGCCGCCCCCTCTGCCCGGCCGACAGCACCAGCACTACCCGCACCACCCGCTTCACCCGCACCACCGTCCGGAGCCCTCTCGACCGGCCCGCCGTCCTGGCCGAGGGGGCTCGACCGTGTCCGCGTACGGCAAGCCCGCCGCGGCCCCTAGCGGAGCTGGTCGACGTACCGGTCGGTGCCCGGCACCGTCGGGACGAACGGCGCGACCAGCTCCACCCGCCCCAGCCCCGCCTCCGCGACCTCCGCGTCCAGCCCCTGGAAGCGGTCCCAGCAGGTCCGGGGGTCCTCCTCCAGGAACCAGAGCAGCGTGAGGCGGGTGTCGACCCCCTCGACCTGCTTGACGTACGTCATCCGGTCGCCCGGCAGCGGCGTCGGCCGGAAGACCGTCACCATCGCGGCGGGCGAACCGTGCAGCCGCTTCGGCAGGGACCGCGTCCGCAGCCACTCCAGCAGCCCGGCCCGCTGTTCGGGGCCGTCGGCGTCCACGACCTGCACGACGAGCCCGGCGTACGGGTGGTCGAGGGCGTGGAAGTCCCGCGGCCCGGCGGCCCCGTCGCGGTAGACGGTCGCCGCGTGGTCCTGGAAGGCCGTGAAGACGTGCGTCCGGTCCTGGTAGACGCGGCCGTCCCGGTTGAGGCGCTTGTTGATGCCGACGGTCCACTTCATGTGCTCGTCGTAGCGGCCCTCGGTCACCCAGTACGTCGAGATGTAGCACCCGGCGGTGACCGGCTGGGCGACGGCCGACTTCTCCGGGTAGCGCAGCTCCTGGAGGTCCCGGGTGGCCACCCAGCGGCGGCCGGCGTACATCCAGGGCATGGCCATGGCGCCGGCGTAGTAGTGGTCGTCCTCGTACCAGCGGTTGTACGCGAACTCGTGGCCCGGGTGCGGTTCCACCATGGTGATCAGCGCGTGGCCCGGCCGGACCCCGTACGGGCCGACGGCCGCGAGTCCGGCGTAGTCGCCGGCCCGGGTGTCCTGCCGGAGGGGGTCGTGGTGCCGGGTGTCGTCGCGCCGCGGGTCCTGCTCTCCTGTCGTCATGGCACCGGTCTAGCTGATGCCACGTCAGTTGGCGAGAGGACGGCGGCAGTTCAGCATGTGACACGTACGTGCCGTCTGCATCTTTATCTGGCTACGATGCCCGCACCCGCCTCCCCGAGGAGCCCCCGTACCCATGGCCGCCGCCCCCGCCCCCGCCCACACCCCTGCCCGGGCCCCCGCCGTGCCGCCGCCCGCCCTCGCCGCCCGGGCCGCGTCGACGGGGGGGCTCCCCCGTGCGCGAGATCCTCGCGCTCACCGAGCGCCCCGGGGTCGTCTCCTTCGCCGGCGGCCTCCCCGCGCCCGAGCTCTTCGACGCGCAGGGCCTGCGGGCCTCGTACGAGGCCGTGTTCGCGGCCTCCGCCGGGAGGGCGCTGCAGTACTCGACCACCGAGGGCGTACCGGAGCTGCGCGGGGCCGTCGCCGGCCGGGCGACGGCGCGGGGGCTGGCGACGGGCGCGGACGACGTCCTGGTCACCTCGGGCTCCCAGCAGGCCCTGGCGCTCGCCGTCACGGCCCTGGTCGAGCCCGGGGACGCGGTCCTCGTGGAGAACCCCACCTACCTGGCCGCCCTCCAGGCGTTCCGGCTGGCGGGGGCCCGGGTGGTGCCCGTGCCCTGCGACGACGAGGGCATCCTCCCCGACGCCCTGGCGGACGCCGTCACGCGGGAGCGGCCCAAGCTGCTGTACACCGTCCCGACCTTTCAGAACCCGACCGGCCGCACCCTGCCAGCGGCCCGCCGGGCGGCGGTGGCGGGCATCGCCGCCCGCCGGGGCCTGTGGCTGGTGGAGGACGATCCGTACGGGGAACTGCGCTACGAGGGCGCCGAGGTCCCGTGGCTCGCCGCCCACCCGGGGGCGGAGGACCGCACGGCGCTGCTGGGCAGCTTCTCGAAGGTCATGGCGCCGGGGCTGAGGCTGGGCTGGCTGCGGGTGCCGCGGCCGCTGCGCCGGGCCGTGGTGGTCGCGAAGCAGGCGGCGGACCTGCACACCTCCACGGTGGACCAGCTGGCCGCGGCCCACTACCTGGCCGGCGCGGACCTCGACGCGCACGTCGCCGGGGTGCGCGACGCCTACCGGGTCCGCCGCGACGCCCTGCTGGCGGGCCTGCCGCAGGCCCTGCCGGAGGGCTCCTCCTGGAACCGGCCGCAGGGCGGCATGTTCGTCTGGGCCCGCCTCCCGGAGGGCCGCGACGCGGCGGCCCTGCTCACCTCGGCGATCGCCCACGACGTGGCGTTCGTCCCCGGAGCCCCCTTCTTCGCGGCGTCCCCGGACCCCCGCACGCTGCGCCTGTCGTTCACGACGCACACCCCGGAGGAGATCGGCACCGGCCTCGCCCGCCTGGGCCGGGCCGCCCGGAGCGGCGCCTGACGCGCACCACGAAACCGGCGGGGCAGGGCGCGCCAGCACCCGGCGGGCCAGCGCCCGGCGCCCGGCGCCCGGCGCCCGGCGCGGCCCGGCCGCCGGGGCCGCCGCCGGGG
>NZ_JBHXQN010000004.1:109872-275078 GCF_042717785.1 Streptomyces sp. NPDC058619 | reverse complement strand
GGTTTTCTCCTGCCCCGGCTTTTATGGTCGGCCCACAAAATCGTGGTGTTTTTCACTTCCTCCTTCGCGTCACCGTACGGCCCCGCTCGCTCCTGGGTGGTGCGGCGCTCCGGCGCCGCACCACCTTCGTCCTGTCCGCCGCGACTGGAGACCCGCCCATGCGCACCCGCACCCGCACCCCTCTGTACGGTCTGCTCGTCAGCCTGCTCCTGCTGGGCGCGGGTCTGCTTCTCCCCGCCTCCGCCGCGACGGCGGCGGACAACGGCACCTGGGGGGTCTTCCCGACCCCGCCGGCCGGTGCGGCGATGACCGACCGCGCGTACTTCTTCCACCAGGGCGCGGCCGGGACGACCGTCGCCGACAGTGCGACGATCATCAACTCCTCCGACCGGGAGCTGACGTTCCAGGTCTTCGCCACGGACGCGATGAACACCCCGTCGGGCGGCGCCTTCGCGCTGCTGCCCCTGGAGACGAAGCCCAGGGACGTCGGCACCTGGATCGCCCTGCCGCCGGAGCCGGCGGGCACGGTGACGGTGCCCGCCAAGGGCCGCAAGGACGTCCCGTTCACCGTCAAGGTGCCGGCGGACGCGACGCCCGGCGACCACGTCGGCGGCATCGTGGTCCTGAACACCGCCGTGGAGGGCGTGCAGAAGGAGGGCAAGGTCCAGGTCGGGGTGAAGCGCTCGGTGGGCGCCCGGCTCTACTTCCGGGTCCCCGGGCCGGTGGCCGCGGGGCTGAGCGTGGAGGACGTGCGGGTCAGCCGGTCGGCGCCGCTGCTGCCGTGGATCCAGGACGCCCGCGCCACCGTCACGTACGCCCTGGTCAACCGGGGGAACGTCGTCGTCGAGCCGCGCGTCACGGTCTCCGCCGAGGGGTTGTTCGGGCGCGAGGTGCTGGACCGGCCGGCCCGCGATCTGAAGCTCGTCCTGCTGCCGGGGCAGCGCGTGGAGCTGACGGAGGCCTGGCCGGACGCGCCGCAGTCCGACTGGGTGACGGTCCGCGTCGCCGCGGGCGCGGCGGCCCACCCCGACCTGGCCACGGCGTCCGAGGCGGAGTTCATCGCCGTGCCCTGGCCGGCGGCGGGCGCGCTCCTGGTGCTCGCGGGAGCCGGAACCGCCCTGTGGGCGTTGCGCCGCCGCCGGGCCGCCGCCCGCGACGCGGAACTCCCCGCCTGCGCACCGGACGTGGCCCGGGTGCACTGACGGGACGAGGGACGGGAACGGGGGCTGGACCGGGAACGGGACCGGCGCCGGCGCCGGCGAGGACCGGCGCAGCGGAGACCCCCGGCCGGTGAGGGTGGGCCGGGGGTCCGCGGTTCGGGGTACTCGGTGAGGCGTCAGCGTCGGCGTCGGCTGGCGTCAGTGGTTGCGGGGGAAGCCCAGGTCCACGCCCGCCGGAGCGTCCGAGGGGTCCGGCCAGCGGGTGGTGACGACCTTGCCGCGGGTGTAGAAGTGGATGCCGTCGTTGCCGTAGATGTGGTGGTCGCCGAAGAGCGAGTCCTTCCAGCCCCCGAAGGAGTGGTAGCCCACCGGCACCGGGATCGGCACGTTGACGCCGACCATGCCCGCCTCGACCTCCAGCTGGAAGCGGCGGGCGGCGCCGCCGTCGCGGGTGAAGATCGCGGTGCCGTTGCCGAACGGCGAGGCGTTGATGAGGGCGACGCCCTCCTCGTACGTCTCGGCGCGCAGGACGCACAGGACCGGACCGAAGATCTCATCGCGGTAGGCGTCGGAGTCGGTCTTGACGTTGTCGAGCAGGGAGAGGCCGATCCAGTGGCCGTTCTCGTTGCCCTCCACCGTGTAGCCGGTGCCGTCCAGGATCACGTCCGCGCCCTGGGCGGCCGCGCCCTCGACGTACGAGGCGACCTTGTCCCGGTGGGCGGCGGTGATCAGCGGGCCCATCTCGGAGTCCGGGTCGTTGCCGGGGCCGATCTTGATCTTCTCGGCGCGCTCGCGGATCTTCTCGACGAGGGTGTCGGCGATGGAGCCGACGGCCACGACCGCGGAGATCGCCATGCAGCGCTCGCCGGCCGAGCCGTACGCGGCGGAGACCGCCGCGTCGGCGGCCGCGTCCAGGTCGGCGTCCGGGAGGACGAGCATGTGGTTCTTGGCGCCGCCCAGCGCCTGGACGCGCTTGCCGTTGGCGGAGGCGGTCGTGTGGATGTGGCGGGCGATCGGGGTGGAGCCGACGAAGGAGACGGCCGAGATGCCGGGGTGGGCGAGGAGCGCGTCGACGGCGACCTTGTCGCCGTGGACGACGTTGAGGACGCCCGCCGGCAGACCGGCCTCGGTGGCCAGCTCGGCCAGCTTGTTCGCGGCCGAGGGGTCCTTCTCGCTCGGCTTGAGGATGAAGGTGTTCCCGCAGGCCACGGCCAGCGGGAACATCCACATCGGCACCATCGCCGGGAAGTTGAAGGGGGTGATGCCCGCGACGACGCCCAGCGGCTGGCGGATCGAGGAGACGTCCACGCGGCTGGACACGGACGTCGACAGTTCGCCCTTGAGCTGCGTGGTGATGCCGCAGGCCAGCTCGACGATCTCCAGGCCGCGGGCCACCTCGCCCAGCGCGTCCGAGTGGACCTTGCCGTGCTCGGCGGTGATCAGCTCGGCGATCGCGTCGCGGTTGGCGTCGAGCAGGGCGCGGTAGGCGAACAGCACCTTGGTACGGGCGGCCAGCGAGGACTGGCCCCAGGACGCGAACGCCTCCTGGGCGATCCGTACCGCCGCGTCGACCTCCTCGGCGGAGGCGAGCGCGACCTGGGTCGTGACCTCGCCGGTGGCCGGGTCGGTGACCGGGCCGTAGTTGCCCGACGCGCCCTCGACGGTCTTGCCACCGATCCAGTGGTTGACGGTCTTCATGCCTTGCTCCTTCACAGATGGCGACGTCGCTGCGCGGCTTGCCGGTCGTACGCTTCACGGGCTTCGACCGCCGCCTTGCGGGTCGCGGTCTCGGCCACAGGAACATCCCACCACGCCTGTGCCGGGGGTGGGCCCGACACAGTGTCGGGCGTTCGGGTCTGTACGTAGACACATGTGGGACGCGTCGCCGAACGCGCCTCGGCAAGGGCTTCGCGCAGGTCACGCACGGTGTGGGCGCGGATGACGGCCATCCCGAGGGAGGCCGCGTTCGCCGCGAGGTCCACCGGAAGGGGGTCCCCCGTGTACGAGGCGTCGGGCGCCCGGAAGCGGTACGCGGTGGCGAAGCCCTCGCCGCCGACGGCCCCCGACAGGCCGCCGATGGAGGCGTAGCCGTGGTTGTCGAGGATCACCACCTTGACGGGGACCCCCTCCTGCACGGCGGTGACGAGCTCGGTCGGGTTCATCAGGTACGTCCCGTCGCCGACCAGCGCCCACACGGGCCGGCCGGGCGCGGCGAGGGCCACGCCGAGGGCGGCGGGGATCTCGTAGCCCATGCAGGAGTACCCGTACTCGACGTGGTACTGGTCCGCCGAGCGGGTCCGCCACAGCTTGTGCAGGTCGCCGGGGAGCGAGCCGGCCGCGTTGACCAGGATGTCCGTGCCGTCGACGAGGGCGTCGAGCAGCCCGAGCACCTGGGTCTGGGTGGGCGGGAGGTCCTCGTCCGCGGCGGGTACGGCGTAGGCCTCGTGGACGCGCGCCTCCCACCGGGCCCGGCCCCGCCGGTACGCCTCCTCGTACGCGGGGGCGACGCGGTGGCCGGTGACCGCCTCCCTGAGCTCGTCGAGGCCCTCGCGGGCGTCGGCGACCAGTGGCCGGGCGGCGAGCTTGTGGGCGTCGTACGCGTCCAGGTTGAGGCCGACGAACCGGACGGCCGGGTTCTGGAAGAGGGTCGCCGAAGCGGTGGTGAAGTCCGTCAGCCGGGTCCCGGCGGCGATCACCAGGTCGGCCTCCCGGGCGAGGTCGTCGGCGGCGGCCGTGCCCGTGTGCCCGATGCCGCCCACGTCGGCCGGGTGGCCGTGCGGGAGGGCTCCCTTGCCCGCCTGGGTGGCGGCGACGGGGATGCCGGTGGCCTCGGCGAACGCGGCGAGGGCGGCCCCGGCGCCGCTGTAGCGGATGCCGCCGCCGGCGACGATCAGGGGGCGCGCGGAGCCCCGTACGGCCGCGGCGGCCGCGGCGAGCTCGGACCGGTCGGGCCGGGGCCGGCGCACGCGCCAGACCCGCTCGGCGAAGAACTCCACGGGCCAGTCGTACGCCTGCGCCTGCACGTCCTGCGGCAGCGCGAGGGTGACGGCGCCGGTCTGCACGGGGTCGGTGAGCACCCGTACGGCCTGGAGGGCCGCCGGGATCAGCGCCTCGGGCCGGGTGACGCGGTCGAAGTGGCGGGAGACGGGCCGCAGGGCGTCGTTGACGGTGACGTCCCCCGCGTACGGCACCTCCAGCTGCTGCAGCACCGGGTCGGCGGGACGGGTCGCGAAGGTGTCCCCGGGCAGCAGGAGCACCGGGATCCGGTTGATCGTGGCGAGGGCGGCCCCGGTGACGAGGTTGGTGGCGCCGGGCCCGATGGAGGTGGTGACGGCGTGTGCGGAGAGCCGCCCGCACTGGCGGGCGTACCCGACGGCGGCGTGCACCATGGCCTGCTCGTTGCGTCCCTGGAGGAAGGGCATCGCCTGCGGTCCGGCCTCCAGCAGCGCCTGCCCGATGCCGGCGACGTTGCCGTGGCCGAAGATCCCCCAGGTGGCGGCGATCAGCCGGTGGCGCTGCCCGTCGCGTTCGGTGTACTGGCGGGCGAGGAAGCGGACGAGGGCCTGCGCGACGGTGAGTTTCATCGGGGGGCCTCCGCCTCGGGGAAGGGCGCCCCGGGGAAGGGCAGCCTGGGGTCGGTCTCCGCGCCCGGCCAGGTGGCGCGGATCCAGCCGTGGTCGGGGTGGTCCCGGATGAGCCACTCCCGGGTGCGGCCGGGGCCGGCCATCACGTTCAGGTAGTACATGTCGTGCCCGGGGGCGGCGATGGACGGGCCGTGCCAGCCGTCCGGGATGAGCACGGCGTCACCGGTGCGCACCTCGGCGAGGATGTCGGTCTTCCCGGCCGGGGAGGGGCTGACCCGCTGGTATCCGAGGCCGGGGGTGTCGCCGTGGGGGGCGATCTCGAACCAGTAGATCTCCTCCAGCCGGGACTCCTCGCCGGGACGTTCCTCGTCGTGCTTGTGGGGCGGGTACGAGGACCAGTTGCCGCCGGGGGTGAGCACCTCGACGGCGATGAGCCGGTCGCACGCGAAGGAGTCGGCGGCGGCGAAGTTGTTGACCTGGCGGGAGCAGTTGCCGGCGCCCCGCAGCTCGACGGGGACGCCGGCGGCCGCGCCGTACCGGGCGGGAAGGCGGCGCTCGCAGCGGGCCCCGGCGAGCGCGAACCGGCCGCCCGCGGCGGAGGTGACGGTGGCGTGTGCGTCCCGGGGCAGGTACGCGAAGTCGGTGGGCCCGGCGAACACCCCGGGACGGCCGCGCAGTTCGAAGGCGCACACCCGGCCGCCGGGGCCGGGGGCCTGACCGGGGCCGGAGCCGGACCCGGGGGCGGATCCCGAGGCGGCGCCCGGTCCAGGGCCGAATCCCGAGGCAGGGCCGGGGCCGGGGCCAGACCCGGGGGCGGACCCCGGGGCGGCGCCTGAGTCGGGGCCGGCGCGCGGGGCGAGGCCGGCGCCCGGGGCGGGGCCCGGGTCCCGGCAGTCGACCCGGCAGGACCCTGACAGCGGGAGCACGATCCACTCCGCCTCCCCGCACGGGTGCGCGTACGTCTCCCCCGGTTCGAGGGCGAGCACGAGCAGCCTCGTCCACTCCATCCCCCACTCAGACACCTCCGGCACGGCCGAGCACCTCCTCCACCTCGTCGGGAAACGGCATCGCGGTGGAACAGGCCAGCCGCGTGGCCACGATGGCCCCGGCCGCGTTCGCGAACCGCACCGTCCGCTCCAGGTCCCATCCGGCGAGCAGCCCGTGGCACAGCGCGCCACCGAACGCGTCGCCCGCGCCGAGGCCGTTGACCACCTCCACCGGCACGGGCGGAACGTCGGCCATCGTGCCGTCCCGGTGGACCGCCAGCACGCCGTCCGGGCCCCGTTTGACGACCGCCAGCTCCACGCCGGCGGCGAGCAGCGCCCGCGCCGCCGCGTACGGCTCGGACGCGCCGGTGGCGATCTCGCACTCCTCCTGGTTGCCGACGGCCACCGTGGCCAGGGCCAGGGCCCGTTCGTAGTGCGCCTCCGGCTTCTCCCGCCACAGCGTCGGCCGCCAGTCCAGGTCGAAGACCGTGGTCCCGGCCCCGGCGCGGGCCTCCAGCGCGGCGAGGGTGGCAGAGCGGCTCGGCTCCTCGCTGAGGCCCGTCCCCGTCATCCAGAAGACCCGGGCCGCCCGGACCGCCTCCAGGTCCAGCTCACCGGCGTCGATCTCCAGGTCGGGTGCCTTCGGCACGCGGTAGAAGTAGAGCGGGAAGCGGTCGGGCGGGAAGATCTCGCAGAAGGTGAGCGGGGTGGGGAGCCCCTGGACCTCGGACACCCACCGGTCGTCCACGCCGAGGCGGCGCAGCTCCGCGCGCAGGTACCCGCCGAAGGGGTCCGCGCCGGTGCGGGTGACCACGGCCGTGCGGCGACCGAGCCGGGCGGCCGCGACGGCCACGTTGGCCGGGGAGCCGCCGAGGAACTTGCCGAAGGTGTCGACCGCGGCCAGCGGTACGCCGGTCGTCAGCGGGTAGAGGTCCACCCCGATCCGCCCCATCGTGATCAGGTCGAAGCCCAACGGGTCGCCGGTCACTGTCGGTCCTCCCACTCGCTCGTCCACCTCGTCCACCTCGTCCACCTCGCCCACGTCGTCCACCTCGACCACGCCGTCCCCCTCACCCCGTCGCCTTCCGTTCCGTCCTGCTCCGTTCCGACCACCTGCGCGCCCTCTCCACCGCCTGCCCGCCCCGTGCGCCGTGCCGTGCGCGCCCTACGCCACCCCGCGCTCCGCCCTACACCGTTCTGCGCACCGCCTTCACCGTCCTCTTCACCGCCCCGTCGAGCCTCGCACCCTAAGGTGGCCGCTATGACGTCCTCCCCGCCCGCGTTGACCCGTATCCGCATCGGTTCGGCTCCGGACTCCTGGGGTGTCTGGTTCCCCGAGGACCCCCGCCAGACCCCATGGGAGCGGTTCCTCGACGAGGTCGCCGACGCCGGGTACGAGTGGATCGAACTCGGCCCGTACGGCTACCTGCCCGCCGATCCCGGCCGCCTCACCGAGGAGACGGCCCGGCGCGGGCTGCGCGTCTCGGCGGGAACCGTCTTCACCGGACTCCATCACGGGCCCGCCGTGTGGGAGGACACCTGGGAGCACGTGTCGCGGATCGCCGCGCTCACCCGGGACGTGGGCGCGTCCCATCTCGTGGTCATCCCCTCCTTCTGGCGGGACGACAAGACCGGGGAGGTGCGCGAGGACCGCACCCTCACCGCCGGCCAGTGGCGCGACCTGACCGCCCAGACCGAGCGGCTGGGCCGCGAGGTCCGGGACCGGTACGGGCTGCGGATCGTCGTGCACCCGCACGCCGACACCCACGTCGACACCCCGGAGAACGTGGCCCGGTTCCTGGACGCCACCGATCCCGAGCTGGTCTCCCTGTGCCTGGACACCGGGCACTACGCGTACTGCGGCGGCGACAGCGTCCGGGCCGTCGAGACCTTCGCGGAACGGATCGGCTACCTCCACCTCAAGCAGGTGGATCCGCGCGTCCTCGCCGAAGTCGTCGCGGACGGCGTCCCCTTCGGTCCGGCCGTGGCCCGCGGGGTGATGTGCGAACCTCCGTCGGGGGTGCCGGACCTGGAGCCGGTGCTGGCGGCGGCCCAGCGGCTCGGAGTGGACCTGTTCGCGATCGTGGAGCAGGACATGTACCCCTGCCCGCCCGACCGGCCGCTGCCGATCGCCCGGCGGACCCGGGCCTACCTGCGCTCCTGCGGCGCCCGCTGACCCTCCGGAAGGGACCCAACGACATGAGCACGCTCGGCATCGCCGTCATCGGCACCGGGAAGATGGGCGCGGACCACGTCCGCCGGATCGGCCGGACCGTCGGCGGGGCCAGGGTGGTGGCCCTGGCGGATCCGGACGGGGACCGGGTCAAGGAGCTGGCGGGCACCCTGGACGGGGCGGGCGCGTACACCGACGCGGCGGCGGCGATAGCCGCGCCCGGGGTGGACGCGGTGCTGATCGCCTCGCCGGGACCGGCCCACGAGGAGGCCGTCCTGCGGGCCCTGGAGCGGGGGTTGCCGGTGCTGTGCGAGAAGCCGCTGACCCCGGACCCGGCGGGCGCCGTGCGGATCATGGAGGCCGAACAGCGGCTGGGGCGCCGTCTGGTGCAGGTCGGTTTCATGCGGCGGTACGACACCGAGTACGAGCGGCTGAAGGAGCTGCTGGACGCGGGCGGGATCGGCCGGCCGCTCTTCCTCCACTGCCGGCACCGCAACGCGGCCTCCCCCTCCTTCTTCACCAGCGACATGCTGATCACGGATTCCGTGGTGCACGAGGTGGATGCGGCGCGCTGGCTGCTGGGACAGGAGGTCACGGCGGTGTCCGTGCTCTCCCCCACGCCCTCCTCGGCAGCGCCGGAGGGACTGCGCGACCCCCGGCTGGTGCTGCTGGAGACCTCCGGCGGGGCCGTCGTCGACGTGGAGATCTTCGTCAACTGCGGTGTCGGGTACCAGGTGCGGTGCGAGGCGGTCGGCGAGTCGGGCAGCGCCCTGATCGGCGAGGGGCACGCGATGGTCGTCCAGGCGGCGGGCCGGTGGGGCGGTGAGATCGCGCAGGACTTCACGGTGCGCTTCGCCGACGCCTACGACCGCCAGCTGCGGAGCTGGGTGGCCGCGGCCGCACGGGGCCGGGTGACCGGGCCGGACGCCTGGGACGGGTACGCGGCGTCGGCCGTCTCCGAGGCCGGCCTGGCGGCGGCGCGCAGCGGCGTACGGACCCCGGTCGAGCTGGTGGAACGCCCGCCCCTGTACCGCTGATCCCCCCTCTCCGCCGCCACGGGTGCCGGGAGCCCCGACCTCCTGGTGCCTGTCCGCCCCTTCCCGGCCCCCGGCCTGACCCCTGAGCCCTGACTCCGGCCCCCGGCGACCACCGGGGGGCGGCGTGTTGCATCTGTCACAGGGGTCCCGCTTGTGTCACGCATATCCGCATTACGCGGGTTTTCCGTCACAGGCGGTCGACAGCCCCTCCCCTGCCCTCACCCTGCGTCGTTCCCCGGGCACAACTCGAGTGATCGTCAGTGTCCACGCGCCGGCTCCCCCGACGGCCTCCCGGCCGGCCCCGCGGCGTGGACAAGGAGGTGTCGTGCATGAGCGACCGACAGCTGTGGTCGTACAAGGAGATCGCCGCCCACATCCGGGTCCAGCCGGACACGGTCCGCTCCTACCGCAAGCACGGGCTGCTTCCCGCACCCGACCACGTGGAGGGCGGCAAGCCCTACTGGTACGCCGACACCATCCGCGCCTGGGTGGCCCGCCGCCCCGGCAACCGGGGCCGCCGCGAGGACTGACCGCCCACCCCGACCGTCCCCACCCGGTCGTCACCACCCCCGCCCCGCCCCGGTCCCCGCCGCCGGGGCGGGCGGGCCTACCGGGCCGCCCCCGCGGCCGGGCCTACCGGGCCCCGGCCGGTATCCGCTCCGCCTCTCCGGCCCCCGCCTCCGGTCCCGGACCCGCCTGCGGACCCGTTCCCGGACCGGGCGCCGGGACGGCGGACTCGCCCTCGCTCAGCCCGAACCGCTCGTACAGCCGGCGCAGCGGTCCCGGCGCCCACCAGGTAGCCTTCCCGGTCAGCTTCATGACCGCGGGGACCAGCAGGCTCCGTACGACCATGGCGTCCATCAGGACCGCCAGGGCGATCCCGAGCCCCAGCATCTTGGTATTGGTGACCCGCGAGGTGCCGATGGCCACCATCACCACCGCCAGGATCACGGCCGCCGCGGTGATCAGTCCGCCCGTGCGGGCCAGCCCGGCGCGCACCGCCCCCTCGTGGTCCCCGGTCCGGTCGTACTCCTCCTTGATCCGCGATATGAGGAACACCCCGTAGTCCATGGAGAGTCCGAAGGCGATGCAGAACATCAACACCGGCAGGGTGGTCTCGATGTCACCGGTCGAGGTGAAGGAGAGCAGGCCCGAGAGGTTGCCCTCCTGGAAGACCCACACCACCGCCCCGAACATCGCGGTCAGGCTCAGCGCGTTGAGCAGGATCGCCTGCACCGGTATCAGGACGCTCCCGGTGAGCAGGAACACCAGCAGCAGCGTGGCCAGCACCACCAGGGCCAGGGCCGCGGGCAGTTCCTCCACTATGGCGTCCTGGGCGTCCACGAGCACCGCCGCCTGTCCGGTCACGGACGTCTCGAAGGGTGCGTCCACCTTCCGCACCTCGCCGACGAGGTCCTGCGCCTGCGGGCCCACGGCCTCCCCCTCTGCGGCGACCGAGAAGTAGGCGTACGGCGAGCCGGGTCCGGCGCTCACCGGGCCGTCGATCCGGACCACCCCGGGCAGGGCGTCCACCCGGTCCCGGTACGCGGTCAGGTCAGCGGCCCCCGCCGCCCCCTCGGCGAGCACGATCAGCCCGCCCCCGGGGCTGCCCGGGAAGCCGTCCCGGATCTGCTGCTGAACCACGTGCGACTCGGCGGTGGTCGGCAGTTGCCGGTCGTCCACGGTGCCGAACTTCACCCCGAGGAAGGGCAGGCCGAGCAGCAGCAGCCCCGCCGTAGTGGCCACGGCGAACAGCGGGGCCCGCCGCATCACCAGCGCGGTCGTCCGCGCCCAGCCCCGGCCGGGCTCCCCGGCCTGCCGCGCCCCGTCGGTACGCCGGGCCCGGCGCCACAGCGCGCGCAGGTCCAGGGAGTTGACGCGGTGGCCGAGCAGCACCAGGGCCGCGGGCAGCAGGATCAGCGCGGCGGCCGCCGCCAGCAGGACCACCGCGACCCCGGCGTAGGCGAAGGACCGCAGGAAGTACATCGGGAAGAAGAGCATCGCCGAGAGCGAGACGGCGACGGTCAGCGCCGAGAACAGCACGGTGCGGCCCGCGGTGCGCAGGGTGGCTCCGACGGCGCCGACCGGGTCGCGGCCCGCGGCGAGCTCCTCGCGGAACCTCCGCACGATGAACAGGGCGTAGTCGATGGCGAGTCCGAGCCCGAGGGCGGTGGTCAGGTTCTGGGCGAAGACGGAGACGTCGGTGAACTCGGTGAGCCCGCGCAGCACCGCGTTCGTCCCGAGGACGGCGACGATGCCGACGCCGAGCGGCAGCAGGGCGGCCACCGCGCTGCCGAAGACGAGGACGAGCAGGACGAGCGTCACCGGCAGGGCGATCAGCTCGGCGCGCAGCAGGTCCTCCTGGATCGTTGCGGTCACCTCCCGCTGGACGGCGGCCTGCCCGCCGAGCGAGACCCTGACCGGCCCGTGGTCCCCCTGGTAGTGCGGGGCGATCCGGTCCAGCACGCGGGTGGTGGTCTTCTCGTCACCCGTCACCCGGGCGGCGATCAGCGCCCGCCCGCCGTCCTCGGAGCGCAGCGCGGGCAGTGGCGTGCGCCAGTAGGAGCCGACGCCGGCGACCCCCTGTTCGGCGGCGAGGCGGACCGTCAGACGCTCCGCCTCGGCGGCGACGGCGGGATCGTCGACCCCGGCGGCGCCGTCCCGGGCGTCCACGAGCAGCAGCAGGTTGGGCTGGGAGCCGGGGAACTCGCGTTCCAGCACGGAGGCCGCACGGGTGGACTGCGCGTCCGGGTCCTCCCAGCCGCCGCTGCCCATCCGCTCGGCGACGCCGCCTCCGGCGAACACGGCCAGCGCCGTCACGACCAGGGCCAGCAGCAGCGAGAGCCGCGGCCGGGCCGTGACGATCCGGGTCCACCGGCCGCTCTCCCCGGGCGGCGGCGGATTCTTGACTTCGGACATGACTGGGTGTCCCCTTCACCTGATTGCCAGGCCGAATAGACTGGCAAATACGAGCAGTCGCTCGCGTTCATTTAGAATGCGAGCGACCCCTCGCGTTTGTCAATCGCCCACGGGAAGCAAGGGATTGGACATGCCGGGGACACCCCAGGACAAAACGGCAGAAGAGGCAGGGGAGCCGACGGAATCCGACCGGACCGCGGCCGCCGCTCCCCGGCGCCGCCAGGCCCGCGGGGAGCGGCGGATCAGCCAGCTCCTGGCGGCCGCCTCGGGCGTGTTCTGCCGTACCGGATACGCCGCGGCCAGCACCAACGCGATCGCGCGCGAGGCCGGGGTCTCACCGGGCACGCTCTACCAGTTCTTCCCGAACAAGGAGGCCATCGCGATCGAGCTGGGCGGCCGGCTGCTCCAGCGCGCGCACGAGACGCACGGCCAGGCCTTCCTGCCCGAGAACCTGGACCGCCCCCTGCCCGAGCTGCTGGACGCCGTCCTGGACCCGGTCATCGCGTTCAACTGCGAGAACCCCGCGTTCTGGGCGCTGATGCACGGCCCCGGCGTCCCCGGCATCACGCAGGAGCACGAGGAGCTGCACTGCAACCTGCTCACCCGGATCGAGGCGGTCCTGCACGGCTTCGCCCCCGCCGCCACGGCCGCCGAGCTCACCCACACCTCGAACATGATCCTGGGCATCTTCAAGTCGGCGCTGGACCTGATCCTGGCCCACGAGGGCCCCGAGCGCGCCGCCTACACCGCCGAACTGAAGACCGTCCTGCTCCGCTACCTGGAGCCCATGGTCACCACGGCTCGCTCCCGCTGACCCGGTCCGGGCGCCGGCCGCCCGGCCCCGACCCCCTGCCCGGCCCCGACCCCCTGCCCGACCCGGACTCCTCCCCGGAGCCGGTCCGCAGCCACAGCCACAGCCGCAGCCCCACCAGCGGAAACACCAGCGCGGACAGCATCCCCGCGCCCACGAGCGCCGCCGCCTCTCCCGGCTCGACCCTCCCGTCCCGCACCCCCATCGTGGTGATGTCGACGACCAGCGGCAGCGCGGTGGAGCCGAACAGCGCCAGCGCCGAGCGGTCGCGCCGCCCCAGGTCCCGCGGGGCCGGCAGCCACATCGGCAGCCCCCGCACGCGAGAACCCGTACGCGAGCAGCGGGGCGAGCACGGCGGCGGTCATGATCAGAACGAGGATCCCCCGGTTGATCCATATGCGCCATTCACGTACTGGGCACCCGTATCGTCCACTGCAAAAGAACGGGCGCACATCCTCGCTTCGATACCCCCTAGGGGTATAATCTCGAAGTGTCGGAGGAACAGGCTGGAGATAACCGCCGCCCCCGCGACCGGACCCACCCCTCATGAGGAGAACGACATGACCGCCGAGACGGACACCCAGACCACCACCGTCTACCGCGTGACCGGCATGACCTGCGGGCACTGCGAGGGCGCGGTGACCGCGGAGCTCTCCGCCCTGCCCGGCGTCACCTCGGTCAAGGCCGTCGCCGCGACCGGCGAGGTCACCGTGGTCTCCGCCGCACCGCTGGCGGACGAGGACGTGCGCGCCGCCGTGGACGAGGCGGGTTACGAGTACGCCGGCCCCGCCCAGCCATAACCGGCCCGGCGCCACCACCCCCCACCCCGGGCGGCACCCCGCCCCCGCAGCACCCGCAGCACCCCGCCGGGCGTTGCCGGCCGGCTCATACCGGTTCCGTACCGCCCGGCCCTCCCCCTGGAGCACCGGAACATGACCAGCACAGTGCACGACGGGCCCATAGCGGCGGTCGAGCTCACGATCGGCGGAATGACCTGCGCCTCCTGCGCGGCCCGCATCGAGAAGAAGCTGAACCGGATGGACGGGGTCACCGCGACGGTGAACTACGCCACCGAGAAGGCGAAGGTCTCGTACGCGGGTGACGTCCGGGTCGCCGATCTGATCGCGACCGTCGTGAAGACCGGGTACACCGCCGAGGAACCCCCGCAGCCGGAGCTCGCGCCGGGCGCCCCGGCCGGCCCGGGAACCGGAGCGGACGGGGCCCCGGAGGCAGCCGACCCCGAGTCGGCCGCGCTCCGCACCCGCCTGCTCGTCTCCGCCGTCCTCGCCACCCCCGTCGTGCTCCTCGCGATGGTCCCGGCGCTCCAGTTCGACAACTGGCAGTGGCTCTCCCTGACGCTCGCCGCCCCCGTCGTCGTCTGGGGCGCCCTCCCCTTCCACCGGGCCGCCTGGACCAACGCCCGGCACGGCGCCGCCACCATGGACACCCTGGTCTCGGTCGGCACGCTCGCAGCCTTCACCTGGTCCCTGTGGGCCCTGTTCTTCGGCCACGCGGGCATGCCCGGCATGCGGCACGGATTCGACTTCACCGTCTCCCGGACCGACGGCTCCTCCGCCGTCTACCTGGAGGTCGCGGCCGGCGTCGTCACCTTCATCCTGCTCGGCCGCCACCTGGAGGCGCGCGCCAAGCGGAAGTCGGGCGCGGCCCTCAAGGCCCTGCTGCGGCTGGGCGCCAAGGACGTCGCCGTCCTGCGCGGCGGCGCCGAGGTCCGCGTACCGGTGGGCATGCTCCAGGCCGGTGACCGGTTCGTCGTCCGCCCCGGCGAGAAGATCGCCACCGACGGCACGGTCGTCGAGGGCGAATCCGCCGTGGACGCCTCCATGCTGACCGGTGAGTCGGTGCCGGTCGAGGTGGCCCCGGGGGACGCCGTCACCGGCGCCACCGTCAACACCTCGGGGCGCCTGGTCGTCGAGGCCACCCGGGTGGGCTCCGACACCCAGCTGGCCCGGATCGCGAGGCTCGTCGAGGACGCCCAGAACGGCAAGGCGGAGGTGCAGCGGCTCGCCGACCGGATCTCCGCCGTCTTCGTCCCCGTCGTCCTCGTCCTCGCGCTCGGCACCTGGGTCGGCTGGCTGCTCGCCACCGACAACCCCACCGCCGCCTTCACGGCCGCCGTGGCCGTCCTGATCATCGCCTGCCCGTGCGCCCTGGGCCTGGCCACCCCGACCGCGCTGATGGTCGGCACCGGCCGGGGAGCGCAGCTCGGCATCCTGATCAAGGGCCCCGAGGTGCTGGAGTCCACCCGCCGCGTGGACACCGTCGTCCTGGACAAGACCGGTACGGTCACCACCGGCCGGATGGCGCTGACCGGCGTCCACCCCGCCGGGGGCGTCGACCCCTCGCAGCTGCTCCGCCTCGCCGGTTCACTGGAGCACGCCTCCGAGCACCCGATCGCCCGAGCCGTCGCGGCGGGCGCCGCCGACCTCCCCGGGGGGCTGTCGGTGCCGGAGGACTTCGAGAACCTCGCCGGGCTGGGCGTCCGGGGTTCGGTCGACGGCCACGCCGTCCTGGTGGGCCGCGCCCGGCTGCTGGCCGAACGCTCGATCGAGCTGCCCGGGGCGCTCGCGGCGGCCCTGGCCGACGCCGAGGCGGCGGGCGACACCGCCGTCCTCGTGGCCTGGGACGGGGCGGCGCGCGGGGTGCTGACCGTGGCCGACGCGGTCAAGGAGACCAGCGCCGAGGCGGTCGCCAGGCTGCGCGCGCTGGGCCTGACGCCGGTGCTGCTGACCGGCGACAACAAGGCCGTGGCCGAGACGGTGGCCCGCGCGGTGGGCATCGACGAGGTGATCGCGGAAGTACTGCCGCAGGACAAGGTCGACGTGGTCAAGCGGCTCCAGGCCGAGGGCCGTACGGTCGCCATGGTCGGCGACGGGGTCAACGACGCGGCCGCGCTGGCCCAGGCGGACCTGGGTCTGGCCATGGGCACGGGCACCGACGCCGCCATCGAGGCCGGCGACCTGACCCTCGTACGGGGCGACCTCAGGGTGGCGGCGGACGCGATCCGGCTGTCCCGGCGGACCCTGTCCACGATCAGGGGCAACCTGTTCTGGGCGTTCGGCTACAACGTGGCGGCCCTGCCGCTGGCCGCCGCCGGACTGCTCAACCCGATGATCGCGGGGGCCGCCATGGCCTTCTCCTCGGTCTTCGTGGTGACCAACAGCCTCCGGTTGCGGTCCTTCCGCTAGTGGATCACCTTCGCATCCCCGCCACGCTTTCTTCACGCGAGACGCAGATCACAGTGATCGCAACGTAACCATCCGGGGTCGTCGTGGGTCTAATGGGGCGATGCCAGGGACGTCTTGGGGGACGTCTCACGGACGTCTTGGGGGATGTCCGGGGCATCGGCCGGCCGGGACGCGTGCCCGCGGGAAGCTTTGAGCGGCCCACCCGACCCGAACGGGTCCCGGCAGACACCGACGCCCCGGTCGGATCCCGTGGGGGGAATCCGTACCGGGGAAAGGAAAGCGCCCCGACCGTCGACCCGTGGGGGGATCGACGGCGGGGCGCTTCTCCCTGCCTGTGCGTGCGCGTCGCCGCTCCGCGCCCGGATGCCGCCGCGGCCCGTGGGCCCCGGTTCAGCGGCTCTCTACGGGAACGAAGTCGCGCAGGACCTCGCCGGTGTAGATCTGACGCGGGCGGCCGATGCGGGAACCCGGCTCCTTGATCATCTCGTGCCACTGGGCGATCCAGCCGGGAAGGCGGCCGATCGCGAAGAGCACGGTGAACATCTCGGTCGGGAAGCCCATGGCCCGGTAGATGAGACCGGTGTAGAAGTCCACGTTCGGGTAGAGGTTGCGCGAGACGAAGTACTCGTCGGCCAGCGCGTGCTCTTCCAGCTTGAGCGCGATGTCGAGCAGCTCGTCGCTCTTGCCGAGCGCCGAGAGGACGTCGTGCGCCGCGGCCTTGATGATCTTCGCCCGGGGGTCGAAGCTCTTGTAGACGCGGTGTCCGAAGCCCATGAGGCGGACGCCGTCTTCCTTGTTCTTCACCTTGCGGATGAAGGCGTCGACGTCGCCGCCGTCGTTCTTGATGCCTTCCAGCATCTCGAGGACGGACTGGTTGGCGCCACCGTGCAGCGGCCCCCACAGGGCGGAGATGCCGGCGGAGATCGAGGCGAACATGTTCGCCTGCGAGGAGCCGACCAGACGCACGGTGGAGGTCGAACAGTTCTGCTCGTGGTCCGCGTGCAGGATCAGCAGCTTGTCGAGCGCCGAGACCACGACCGGGTCCAGGTCGTACTCCTGGGCCGGCACGGAGAACGTCATGCGCAGGAAGTTCTCGACGTAGCCGAGGTCGTTGCGCGGGTAGACCACCGGGTGGCCGACCGACTTCTTGTACGCGTAGGCCGCGATCGTCGGCAGCTTGGCCAGCAGGCGGATCGTCGAGAGGTGGCGCTGCTTCTCGTCGAACGGGTTGTGGCTGTCCTGGTAGAACGTCGACAGCGCGCTGACCACGGAGGACAGCATCGCCATCGGGTGCGCGTCGCGCGGGAAGCCGTCGTAGAAGCGCTTCACGTCCTCGTGCAGCAGCGTGTGCTGGGTGATCTCGTTGCGGAACGACGCGAGCTGGTCGACGGTCGGCAGCTCCCCGTTGATCAGCAGGTAAGCGACCTCGATGAAGGTCGAACGCTCGGCCAGCTGCTCGATCGGGTAGCCGCGGTAGCGCAGGATCCCCTGCTCGCCGTCGAGGTAGGTAATCGCGGACTTGTACGCCGCGGTGTTGCCGTAGCCACTGTCCAGCGTGACGAGCCCGGTCTGGGCCCGCAGCTTCGAGATGTCGAAGCCCTGGTCACCGACGGTGCTCTCGACCACCGGGTAGGTGTATTCACCGTCCGCGTACCGGAGTACTACAGAGTTGTCGCTCACGTCATCCCTCACCGACGTAGTGCCTCTTCTTCGAGGTGCCCTGACTGCCTCTACCTTCCCCCATTTGGCGCAGGAGAGTGCACTCGGGGTCGGCATTTGGTCTTGTCGACGGCACTGAGTGCCGCCAAGCTGCTCATCCTGCCCCTTCACACCGGCGCCGGGAACCCCAAATGATCGATCATCTAGGTGATGTTTCCCACCGGTATGCGGCCGGACAGCCTCGGGGCGACCGCCGTGTACCTCCTGCCTGCGGAAACCGTACGCACGGCCTGTCCGAGAGCCTTGCGTGACCCGACGAGGACGACCAGTTTCTTCGCCCTGGTCACCGCCGTGTAGAGCAGGTTCCGCTGGAGCATCATCCAAGCTCCGGTGGTGACGGGGATCACCACGGCCGGATATTCACTCCCCTGGGAGCGGTGGATGGTGACGGCGTACGCGTGGGCCAGCTCGTCGAGTTCGGCGAACTCGTACCCGATCTCCTCGTCCTCGTCCGTCCGTACGGTCAGGCGCTGTTCGTCCGGGTCCAGGGCGGTGACCACGCCGACCGTCCCGTTGAATACGCCGTTGGCGCCCTTCTCGTAGTTGTTCCTGACCTGGGTGACCTTGTCGCCCACCCGGAAGACCCGGCCGCCGAACCGCTTCTCCGGCAGGTTCGGCCGGGCCGGCGTGATGGCCTGCTGGAGCAGGGCGTTGAGGTTCCCGGCGCCGGCGGGTCCGCGGTGCATGGGGGCGAGCACCTGGACGTCCCGGCGCGGGTCGAGCCCGAACCGGGCGGGAATCCTGCGGGCCGCCACGTCCACGGCCAGCGCCCCGGCCGCCTCCGTGTCCTCCTCGGCGAAGAGGAAGAAGTCCGGCAGCCCCTCGGTGATCGGCGGCAGGCCGGTGTTGATCCGGTGGGCGTTGGTGACCACCCCGGACTGCTGGGCCTGCCGGAAGATGCGGGTCAGCCGTACGGCGGGCACCGGGCCGCCCTCGGCCAGCAGGTCCCGGAGCACCTCCCCCGCACCGACCGAGGGGAGCTGGTCGACGTCCCCGACCAGCAGCAGGTGCGCCCCCGGCGCCACCGCCTTGACCAGCTTGTTGGCCAGCAGCAGGTCCAGCATCGAGGCCTCGTCGACCACGACCAGGTCCGCGTCCAGCGGCCGGTCCCGGTCGTACGCCGCGTCCCCGCCCGGCTTGAGCTCCAGCAGCCGGTGCACGGTGGAGGCCTCGGCCCCGGTGAGCTCGGAGAGCCGCTTGGCGGCCCGCCCGGTGGGCGCGGCGAGCACGACCTTGGCCTTCTTCGCCCGGGCCAGTTCGACGATCGAGCGCACGGTGAAGGACTTGCCGCAGCCGGGACCGCCGGTCAGGACGGCGACCCGGCGGGTGAGGGCCAGCTTCACCGCGTCCCGCTGCTCGGGGGCGAGCGAGGCCCCGGTCCGGTCGGCGAGCCAGCCCAGGGCCTTGTCCCAGTCCACGTTGCGGAAGCCGGGCATCCGGTCGTTCTCGGCGTTCAGCAGCCGGCGGACCTGCCCGACCAGCGACAGCTCGGCACGGTGGAAGGGCACCAGGTACACGGCGGTCAGCGGGTCCGGCCCGCCCTGCGGGTCGGGCACGGGCTCCCGTACGACGCCCTCCGGGTCCGCGGCGAGCTCGGCGAGGCAGTCGATGACGAGACCGGTGTCCACCTGGAGCAGCTTGACCCCGTCGGCGATGAGCCGCTCCTCGGGCAGGAAGCAGTGCCCCTGGTCGGTGGACTGCGACAGGGCGTACTGGAGACCGGCCTTGACCCGCTCGGGGCTGTCGTGCGGGATGCCGACGGCCTGGGCGATGCGGTCGGCGGTGAGGAATCCGATGCCCCAGACGTCGGCGGCGAGCCGGTAGGGCTGGTTCCTCACCACCGAGATGGACGCGTCGGCGTACTTCTTGTAGATGCGCACGGCGATGGAGGTGGAGACGCCGACCCCCTGGAGGAAGACCATGACCTCCTTGATGGCCTTCTGCTCCTCCCAGGCGGCGCCGATCAGCTTGGTCCGCTTGGGGCCGAGCCCCGGCACCTCGATGAGCCGCTTCGGCTCGTCCTCGATCACGTCGAGGGTGTCGGTGCCGAAGTGCTCCACGATCCGGTCGGCGATCTTCGGCCCGATGCCCTTGATCAGGCCGGAGCCGAGGTAGCGCCGGATGCCCTGGATGGTGGCGGGGAGCACGGTGCGGTAGTTCTCCACCGTGAACTGCCGTCCGTACTGCGGGTGGGAGCCCCAGCGGCCCTCCATCCGGAGCGACTCGCCGGGCTGCGCGCCGAGGAGCGAGCCGACGACGGTGAGGAGGTCGCCGCTGCCGCGGCCCGTGTCCACCCGGGCGACCGTGTACCCGGTGTCCTCGTTGGCGTAGGTGATGCGTTCGAGCACGCCGTCGACCACCGCCAGTTGTACCGCCGCCGCCCCGTCCGCTGCCATGGACCGAAAGCTACCGTCCGGGGCCGACAGTGCGGCACGCCTGTGGAGAACCGGGGGCGGAGCGGGCCCGGGACACCAGAAGGGGGTCCGGCCTCGCGGCCGGACCCCCTCACGGTTACCCCTCCCGTGTCGGACTTCCCGATCCCCCCAGATCCCCTCCCGAAAGTCCCGACGCACCATACGACCCGCGATTCCCTCGCGGGGTTGCACCGGGATCCGGAGCTTTATCGTTCCGTTACCCACGGAAGAGTCGAGGTGCCGTCAAATCACCGCAGAAGTAGCGTTTCCCGCATGAGCGAACCTTCATTGCAGGACGATGTGCTCCACGAGCTCGGCGACGAGAAGCTGACCGAGATCGCCGGTCTCCTCGGCACGGACACCGACGGCGCCCGCGACACCGTCGCGGAGACGGTCGGCGCCATGACCGGCGGGCTGCAGGAGAAGGCCGCGGCCGACGACGACGACGGCGTCGAGGTCCGCCAGGCCTTCGCCGAGGTGGCGGAGCCCCCGCTGCAGGGCGTGTCCACCCTGGGCGGCGGCCTCGGCGGCATGCTGTCCGGCGGGATGATGGCCGGGGTGCTCGCCAAGGTCAGCAAGCCCGTGGCCGGCGCCGTGTCGAAGAAGACCGGCATCCCCGCACCCACCATCAGCCGGGTCATCGAGCTGCTGATCCCGGTGCTGTTGGCGGTCTTCGCCAAACGCGCGGCCTCCGGCAAGGCCGCGGGCGGCGGGCTCGGGGATGGCCGGATCCTCGGCGGCAAGAGGTGACCCGTACGGCGTAGCACCCGCCGGGGGTGGCGCGGCCGCCCGGAGGGCGGTCCCGGGCGGCAGGAGCCGTCGCCCGGGACCGCCCTCCGCGGCATCCCCCGCCCACCGCCCGCCGCGCTATCCTCGGGCGCCATGGACACGCCCGAGAAGGCACCCGTACGGCTGCGGTCCCCCGAGCCAGGCGACCTGGGCTGGATCGTGCAGCGGCACGGCGCGCTGTACGCCGCGGAGTACGGCTGGAACACCGAGTTCGAGGGCCTGGTGGCCCGGATCGTCGCGGACTTCGCCGAGGACCACGACCCGTACCTGGAACGGGTCTGGATCGCCGAACTGGACGGTCGCCCGGTCGGTTCGGTGATGTGCGTCCGCGAGGACGCCGCGCCCGGCACCGCGCGGCTGCGGCTGCTCCTGGTGGAGCCCGCCGGCCGCGGCCACGGCATCGGCGGCCTCCTCGTCGACGCCGTCGTGGCCTTCGCCCGCTCGGTCGGCTACCGGGAACTCGTCCTGTGGACCAACGACGTGCTGACCTCCGCGCGCTCCCTCTGCCTGCGCGCGGGCTTCACCCTGGTCGCCGAGCGCCCGCACCGCTCGTACGGGGTCGCCCTCACGGGACAGGACTGGCGACTGCCCCTGCAGGAGGGCTCCCCGCGCTGACGTCCGGACCGACCCCCGTACGGTCCGGACGCCGCGCGGGCGTCAGTGAGGTCAGCGCCACCCCGCCGACCAGGAGCACCGCCGCCAGCCAGCGCGTGCCGGAGACGGCCTCGCCCAGCACCAGCGCGGCCGAGGACATCCCGAAGACCGGGACCAGCAGCGAGAAGGGCGCCACCGAGGAGGCCGGGTAGCGCCGCAGCAGGTAGCCCCAGGCGCCGAAGCCGAAGACGGTCGATACCCAGGCGACGTACCCGATGACCGCGGCCCCGGACCAGTCCAGGGCCCGCAGCGCGGCCAGGTCCCGCTCCGGCCCCTCCAGCAGCAGCGAGAGCGCGAACAGCGGCAGCACCGGGACCGCGCACACCCACACCATGAAGTTCAGGGCGTCGGGCGGCGAGGCCCTGCGGGTCAGTACGTTGGAGACGCCCCAGCAGGCGGCGGCCGCGACGACCAGGGCGAAGCCGAGCACCGGCCCCGAGGTCCCCCCGCCGACGGCGGCGACGGCGATCCCGGCGAGCGCGACGCCCATGCCGGCCACCCGCACCCGGCCTGGCCGCTCGCGCAGGACGACGGCGGCGAGGACCGCGGTGAAGACGGCCTGGATCTGGAGCACGAGCGAGGACAGCCCGGCCGGCATCCCGGCGGCCATCCCGGTGAAGAGCAGGCCGAACTTGGCGATGCCCAGGGTCGCCCCGACCCCGAGGATCCACCTCCAGGCGACCTTGGGCCGGCCGACGAAGAACACCGCGGGCAGCGCGGCGGCGAGGAACCGCAGGGCGGACAGGAGCAGGGGCGGGAAGTGGCCGAGCCCGATCTCGATGACGACGAAGTTGACGCCCCAGACGGCGGCGACGAGCACGGCGAGTGCGGTGTGTACGGGACGCATGGTCCGAGCATCGGCGCCGGGAGGATGTAGCACCAGCGCGAGTTCCTTCCGCGATGGATGAAGCGTTGCTACCGAATGGCCGGGGTGTCACGATGGCGGCATGCTCGATCTCGCCCGGCTCCGCGCCCTGCACGCCGTCTCCGTCCACGGCTCGGTCGCGGGCGCGGCGGCCGCCCTCGGCTACACCCCCTCGGCGGTCTCGCAGCAGATCGCCAAACTGGAGCGGGAGACCCGCACCACGCTGCTGGAGCGCCGCGGGCGCGGGGTCGCCCTCACCGAGGAGGCCCGCCATCTGGCCGACACGGCGCAGGAGTTGCTGGCGATCGTGGAGCGGGCGGAGACCACCCTGGAGGAGCGCCGCGGGCAGCCCGGCGGGCTGCTGACGGTGGCCGCGTTCGCCTCGGCGGCGCGCGGGCTGCTGCCGGGGGTGCTGGCCGACCTGGCCGTACGGCACCCGGCGCTCGACGTACGCCTCACGGAGGTGGACCCGCACCTGTCGGTCGACCTGGTGGTCCGGGGCGTCACGGACCTGGCGGTGGCCCACGACTGGGACATCGCCCCGCTGCCGGCGCCCGAGGGGGTCGAGCAGGCGGTGATCGGCGACGACCTCTGCGACCTGGTGGTCCCGGCCGGGCATCCCTTCACCCGCCGCGGGGTGGTCCTGCGCGCGGATCTGGGCGGGGAGCGCTGGGTGTGCCAGCCCCCGGGGCGGGTCTGCCACGACTGGTTGGTGCGGACCCTGCGGACGGCCGGCTTCGAGCCCGACATCGCGCACGTCGCCGAGGAGAACCACACCATCGTCGCCCTGGTCGCGGCCGGGCTCGGCGTGGCCGTCGTCCCCCGCCTGGGCACGGGCGCCCTGCCGCCGGGCGCGGTGGCCGTACCGCTGGAGCCCGGGCCCGTGCGCCGGCTGTACGCCCTGTGGCGGACCGGGGCCGCCCGCCGGCCCGCCATCACCGAGGCCGTACGGACCCTGCGGGAGCACTGGGCCGCGGCGGCGGCCCGTCCGGGGGACCTCCCGAGTGTCCGTCACGCCCCGGCCCCGGCCCGGCAGTAGGGTCCGGCGCGTGTCGAACCACGCCTCCCGCCGGACCCTGCTCGCCGCGGCCGCCCTGGCCGCCGTCACGGTGGCCGGGGCCGCCTCCGCCACCGCGGGGGCCCGCCGCGTCCCGGACGATCCGCGCTCCCCGGACCGCGCCCCCGCCGGGCCGCCGGGCCGCCGGCCCGACCGGGCCCGGCTGCGCGGCCTGGTGGAGGGGATGAGCCTCACTGAGAAGGTCGGGCAGCTCTTCGTGTCCCGGGCGTACGGCCACTCGGCGACCGACCCCGATCCGGCGGACGCCGAGCAGAACCTGGCACTGTTCGGGGTCCGCACCGCCGCCGAGCTGGTCTCCCGCTACCACCTCGGAGGGATCGTCTACTTCGCGTGGGCCCACAACACCCGCGACCCGCGGCAGATCGCGGAGCTGTCCGCCGGCCTCCAGCGGGCCGCCCTGGGCAGCGGCGCGCGGATCCCGCTGCTGCTGTCCACCGACCAGGAGCACGGGGCGGTCGCCCGCATCGGCCGGCCCGCGACCCTGCTGCCGGGGGCGATGGCGCTCGGCGCGGGCGGCTCCCCGGCCGACGCCCGCCGGGCCGCGCGGATCGCGGGCATTGAGCTGGCCGCCATGGGCATCCGCCAGGACTACGCGCCGGTGGCCGACGTCAACGTCAACCCGGCGAACCCGGTGATCGGCGTACGGTCCTTCGGCTCCGATCCGCGCGCCGTGGCCGCCCTGGTCGCCGCACAGGTCCGCGGCTACCAGGGCGCCGGGGTGGCCGCCACCGCCAAGCACTTCCCCGGCCACGGGGACACCGAGACCGACAGCCACGTCGGGCTGCCCGTTATGCGGCACACCCGGGCCGTCTGGGAGGAGCTCGACGAGCCGCCCTTCCGGGCCGCGGTGGAGGCGGGCGTGGACGCGATCATGACGGCGCACATCGTGTTCCCCGCGCTCGACCCCTCCGGGGACCCCGCGACCCTCTCGCGCCCCATCGTCACCGGCATCCTGCGCGAACGCCTGGGCTTCCGCGGGGTCGTGGTCACCGACGCCCTCGACATGGCCGGGGTCCGCCAGAAGTACGGGGACGAGCGGGTGCCGGTCCTGGCCCTGCTCGCGGGCTGCGACCAGCTGCTGAACCCGCCGGACCTGGGGCTCGCGCACCGCAGCGTGCTGGCGGCCGTCGAGGCGGGCGAGCTGGCCGAGGCGCGGATCGACGCGTCGGTGCTGCGCATCCTGGAACTCAAGTCCCGGCGCGGCCTGTTCGGGGCCCCCGGGGCCACCGCCGCGGAGGCGGGTTCCGTCGTCGGCTCCCCGGAGCACCTGGCGGCGGCCGACGCGATCGCGGCCGGCACGACCACGCTGCTGGCCAACCCCGTCGGGCTGCTGCCGCTCGACGCCGCGGCAGCGCCCCGGCTGCTGGTCACCGGGGCCGACCCGGTGTCCCCCACCGGCACCACGGGTCCCCCGACGGCCGTCCTGGCCCGGGAGCTGACCGCGCTGGGCTGCCGGGCCACCGCGGTGGCGCCCGAGCGGGCCGCGGCCGCGGCGCCGGGCCACGCGGCGGTGCTGGTGTGCACGTACAACGTCCCCGAGGGGGACGGCCCCCAGCGCGCCCTGGTGGCGGAACTCGTCGCGTCCGGGGTGCCGGTGATCGCGGTGGCGGTCCGCAACCCGTACGACGCGGCCCGGCTGCCGGCCTGCGCGGCGGAGCTGGCGACGTACTCCTGGACGGACGTGGAGATGCGCGCGGCGGCCCGGGTGATCACCGGTGCGGTACGCCCCGGGGGCCGCCTCCCGGTCCCGGTTCCGGGCCGCTACCCGCTGGGCCACGGACTGGCGTACCCCTGACGGCGGCCGCCAGGCGGCGATCGGCGCCCGGCGGGTGACGTACAGCGACGGGCGACCGGCGAACGGCGGCCCGGACACAGGTGAGGGCGTGTCCGCACCGTGTGCGGACACGCCCCGGGTTCGCCTGCCGGCTACGGCCGCAGCTGCGGCTCGCGCTCCAGGTCGTGCTGGTCGAGCTGCGCGTCCGGCGCCGCCAGCGGCGCCGCCTTGCCCGTGTCGGCGAGCGCGGCGGCCGGGGCCACCCCGGCCCACTGGAGGATCTTCGCGGTGGCCAGCGTCCGCTCGCCGTCCAGGAGTTTGGCGACGTTGGCCCCGTGGTTGGCGCCGGGGGCGGTCATCACGTAGCTGTCGCGCACCCCGTAGCCGAGGCGGAACGGTTCGGCGCCCCACGGGTCGTTCTGCCCGTACACGAACAGCATCTGGTTCGCGTTCGTGCGGACCCAGTGGTCCACGTCCGCCATGGCCCCGGGCTGGAAGGTCATCGGGATCGAGCGGGGCACGAAGTTGCGCGGCGGCTGGTAGCCGTAGCGGCTCAGGCCCTTGAGGTGGGGTTGCTTGATGTCGGGCGAGCCGAGCTGGGTGCCCGCCTGGTAGTAGTACGGCGTGTACGTCTCCAGGCCCTGGTCGGCGTAGGCCGAGAAGCCGGAGATCGCGTCGATGGTGTCCCAGATCTCCTGGTCCGAGGCGGTCGCGGCGGCCGGGATCGTGGAGCAGTCGGCGAGCAGGCTGTACTGCCAGAAGGCCCACACGTAGTCGAGCACGACGGCCTCGTAGGCCTTGTCGAGGTTGCCGACGGTGGTGAAGGTCCAGCCGTTCTCGGCGGCGGCGGCCGCGTACTTGGCCTCCAGCGGCTCGCGGCGCACCAGCGCCTCGCGCTGCACGGCGTTCAGCCGGTCGCGGCACTCCTTGGTGCCGACCTTGCTGAAGAACCGGTCGTAGGCCGAGTCCTCCTGGTCGACCACGTCGTTGGGCGCGACGTACGCGACGATGCCGTCCATGTCGCGCGGGTAGAAGCGCTCGTAGTACGTGGCGGTCATGCCGCCCTTGCTGCCGCCCGTGGCGAGCCAGTTCTTCTTGTAGGTCTTCTTCAGGGCGGTGAAGAGGCGGTGCTGGTCACTGGCGGCCTGCCAGATGTCCAGGTTGGCCCAGTTGGCCGGGTCGGGCCGCGAGGGGGTGAAGAATCGATACTCCAGCGACACCTGGTTGCCGTCGACGATGGTCGTCGGCTCGCTGCGGCGCGGGTTGGTGTTGACGTTGTACCCGGAGGTGAAGAACACCGTGGGCCGGGACACGTCCTTGTGGAGCAGGGTCAGGCGCTGCTTGAAAGTGCCCTTCCACGGCTGCCGGTGGTCGACCGGCTGCTCGTAGTTCAGTACGAAGAAGCGGTAACCGGGGTACGGCTTCTCCTCGATCAGGCTCATCCCCGGGATGCCGAGGATCTGGTCCTTGATGTCCGTGGCGGCGGCCGGCCCCGCGGCGGTGGCCGCTTGTGCCGTGGAGCCCGCAACACCCATGGTGCCGATCAGCACCACGAGTGACAGCAGCCATCCGAGCGTCTTGCGCATGCACCCTCCCCTTGAGTTCACTTCGGTCGCCGTGAACCTAGCGGGGCGAACACGCGTCTGACCAGACCTAGTTGGGTCGCTCCGTCAGCACAGGATCCAGCCGGAATCGACGGATCCGGCCCCCACGCTTCCCCTTACATACACGCAGCGACTGATCGCACCGACCGTGACAGGCCCGGCATACCTGGTGAATCGACCCGCATCGCGGACCGGCGCCCCGCCCCGCGGCTGGATGCTGACCTCCATCGGCCGGCGTTCGCCGGGAACGCGGGCCACCGCCATCGCACAGGCCTGGGTGCGGCTCTTGTAGATCCGCACCTCACCCGTCGAGAAGGCCAGCGTCCGCGCCAGCCGGCCGCCGCAGCCCTCGCTCGCGGCCCGGACCTTCCCGGCCCGCACGGCCCCGGACTGCGCCGCTCCGAACTGCGCTTCCCCGGCGGGTGCGGGTCCGGCGCCCCCGGTCCGCGCCTGCCAGGCCTGCACGGTCCCGGCCTGTACGGTCCCGGCCCGGGCCGTCCCGGCCTCCGCGGGCGTCGCCGTGACCAGCCCGCCGACGCACAACGACAGCGCCGCCGCGAGCACCCCCCGCACGACGGCCCACCGTCCGCACCCCCTCCACACCTGCAACACCCAGTCCCCCGATCGGTCGTACGTACACCGCGCGCACGCACGTACGACGTTCCGACCACCCGGAAGGTTGCAACGCACAAGCATCCGCGGCACGGTGGCCGGTTCGAGCCGGTCCGAACCATGGCGAACCGCCACAATGCACCCGGATCCGGCCCGCCGCGTCCGGCCACCGGACCCGCGCACTCCGGGTCCGTCGGGCCCGGAGGCCCCTCCCCCGTACGAGTGCATCCACAACTTCCCAGCGGGAGAGCGGGAGTTCACGATCACCGAGAAGATTACGCTAGGCGACCGGACGACCGCCCACCGTAGCCGTGAAAGGCCACCGAATGACGAACGACCTGCTCGACCGCAAGCTGGAGCGCGCCTTCACGCACCTGGACGTCAACGACGACCGGGTCATCGACGAGCACGACATCATCGGGCTCGGCTCCCGCCTGCTCACGGCCCTCGACGAGCCGGCGGACTCGCCCAAGGCGGCGAAGGTCATGGCCGGGCTCGTCGACTTCTGGGTCGAGCTGTTCAAGGAGCTGGACGTCGACAAGGACCACAAGCTCACGCAGGCGGAGTACAAGCAGGGCATGACGCGCCTCTTCCAGGACGACGGCGCGGCGTACGACCGGTCCTTGCGCCCGATGGTCCAGGCGATCCTGACGGTCGTCGACACCAATGGCGACGGGCACATCAGCCCGGAGGAGTTCCACAAGGCCCAGCTGGCCTTCGACACGAAGCTGGACCCCGCGGACGCGGAGGCGCTCTTCGCGAAGATCGACAAGAACCACGACGGGTACCTGACCGTGGACGAACTCCTCGACGCCGTGCGCGAGTACTACACCGGCACGGACGAGGACGCCCCCGGCAACCTGCTGTTCGGCGAGCTCTGAGCCCGCACGGCGGCGGTCCGGGCTCCGGGTGCCGCCACCCGGAGCCCGGACCGGCCGGGACCGCGGCCACGGCCTGGGCCGCCGTGTCCGGGGCCTGCGGCTAGGCCGCGGCCGGCTCGTCCTCCCCCACGAAGGTGCGCCACAGGTCGGCGTACCGCCCGCCGCGGCCGAGGAGTTCGGCGTGGGTGCCGTCCTCCACCACCCGGCCCCGGTCCATGACCACCACCCGGTCGGCACGGGCCGCGGTGGTCAGCCGGTGGGCCACCACCAGGGTGGTGCGCTTGCCCGCGAGCCGGTCGGTGGCCTGGTTGACCTGGGCCTCGGTGGCGAGGTCGAGGGCGGCGGTCGCCTCGTCGAGCAGCAGCACGTCGGGGTCGACGAGTTCGGCGCGGGCCAGCGCGATCAGCTGGCGCTGCCCGGCGGAGAGGTTGCGGCCGCGCTCGGAGACGGTGTGCAGGTATCCGCCGTCGAGGGTGGCGATCATGGCGTGGGCGCCGACCGCGCGTGCGGCGGCCTCCACCTCGGCGTCGCTCGCGGCGGGCCGCCCGTAGGCGATGGCGTCGCGGACGGTCCCCGGGAAGAGGTACGGCTCCTGGGGGACGACGCCGAGCCGGTGGCGGTACGCCGTCAGGTCGAGCTCCCGCAGGTCGGCGCCGTCGGCGGTGATCCGTCCGGAGGTCGGGTCGTAGAACCGGGCCACCATCTTGACCAGCGTGGACTTGCCCGCTCCGGTCTCGCCGACGAAGGCCACAGTCTGCCCGGCGGGTATCCGCAGGCTGATTCCGGCCAGCGCCTCCCCCTTGTCGCCCCGCTCCTCGGCCGTGCCGTACTGGAAGCGGACGTCCTCGAAGGCGATCTCCCCGCGCAGCTCCGGCACCTCGCGGGGGTCGGTCGGCCTCGGGGTGGAGGTGGGCTCCCGCAGCAGCCCCTGGATGCGGCCGAGCGAGACGGTGGCCTGCTGGTAGCCGTCGAAGACCTGGGAGAGCTGCTGGACCGGGGCGAAGAACAGGTCGATGTAGAGCAGGTACGCCACCAGCGCGCCGAGGGTGAGCGTGCCGCCGTCCACCCGGCCCGCGCCGACGATGAGCACGGCGGCCGCCGCGCCCGAGGACAGCAGCTGCACGAACGGGAAGTAGACGGATATCAGCCACTGGCCGCGGACCCGGGCCTCGCGGTACGCGTCGCTGCGCTCGGCGAACCGGGCGGCGCCGACGCCCTCACGGCGGAAGGCCTGGACGATGCGCAGCCCGGAGACGGACTCCTGGAGGTCGGCGTTGACCAGGCTGACCCGGTCGCGGGCGAGCTCGTACGCGGCGACCGACTTGCGGCGGAAGTAGACCGTGCCCACCACCAGCAGGGGCAGGGTCGCGAAGACGATCAGCGCCAGCTCGACGTCGAGGACGAGCAGGGCGACGAGGATGCCGAAGAAGGTGAAGACGGAGACGACGGCGGTGACGAGCCCGGTCTGGAGGAACGTGGACAGGGCGTCGACGTCGGTGGTCATCCGCGTCATGATCTTGCCGGTCAGTTCGCGCTCGTAGTAGTCGAGGCCGAGACGCTGGAGCTGGGCGAAGATCTTGACGCGCAGCGCGTACAGCACGCGCTCGCCGGTACGGCCCGTCATCCGGGTCTCGGCGAACTGCGCGGCCCACTGCGCGATCACGATCACGAGGGCGAGCCCGGCGGCCACCCAGACGGCGCCCAGCGCGGCCTGCTCGACGCCCTGGTCGATGCCGTGGCGGATGAGGATGGGCAGCAGCAGTCCGGCGCCCGCGTCGACGGCCACGAGGCCGAGGCTGATCGCGAGCGGCGCCCAGAAGCCCTTGAGGAGGCGGCGCAGACCGTAGCTCTCCTCGGCGGCCGCGGCGCGGGTCTCGTCCACGTCGGGCTCGTCGGCGGCGGGCGGCAGCGCGGCCACCTGGGCGAGCAGCTCGGGGGTGGCGGGCATCCCGGCCACCGCTCCGGCCATGGAGTGCCCGGCCCCGGGGACGCGGATCCCGGCGGAGGCGGCGGGCGCGGCGGCGTTGTCCGCCTCTTCCTGGCGTCGCCACAGCTCGGGGGTGATCCCGCCCGCGACCCGGCGCTTGGCGTTGACGGGCTCGGAGTCGATCTCCGCTTCGAGCTCGATGCCCCGCTCCAGGTCGTCGTCCCGGTCGAGGTCGCGCTCGAACTCCGCCATCGGCGTGTCGGCGGGCGTGCGCGGCGAGCCGGCGCCGAGGGCGTCGGGGTCGGTGAGGAGCCGCCGGTAGAGGGCGGAGCGGCGCTCCAGCTCCTCGTGCGTACCGAGGTCGGCGAGCCGGCCGCGGTCGAGTACGGCGATCCGGTCGGCCAGCGCGAGCGTGGAGCGGCGGTGCGCGATCAGCAGGGTGGTCCGGCCGGCCATGACGGCGCGCAGCGCCTCGTGGATCTCGTGCTCGACGCGGGCGTCGACGGCGGAGGTGGCGTCGTCGAGGAGCAGCAGCCGGGGGTCGGTGAGGATGGCGCGGGCGAGCGCGATGCGCTGGCGCTGGCCGCCGGAGAGGGTGAGCCCCTGTTCGCCGACCGTGGTGTCGTAGCCGGCCGGGAGGGCCTCGATGAAGCCCTCGGCCTGGGCGGCGCGGGCGGCGGCGCGGATCTGCTCGTCGCCGGCCTCGGGGTGCCCGTAGGCGATGTTCGCGCGGATGGTGTCGGAGAAGAGGAAGGAGTCCTCGGGCACCAGGCCGATCGCCGACCTCAGGGACGCGTACGTCAGCTCGCGGACGTCGTGGCCGCCGACGCGGACGGTGCCGCGGTCGGCGTCGTAGAAGCGGGGCAGGAGGAGCGAGACGGTGGACTTGCCGCTGCCGGAGGAGCCGACGAGGGCGATGGTCTCCCCCTCGGCGAGGGAGAGCGAGAACCCGTCGAGCACGGGCCGCTCGCGGTCGTAGCCGAAGGCGACGCCGTCGAACTCGACGGTGGCGGGCGAGTCGGCGGGCAGCTCGGTGGCGCCCTCCCGGATCACGGGCTCGGTGTCGATGAGTTCGAAGACCCGCTCGGCGCCGGCGCGGGCCTGCTGGCCGACGGTGAGGATCATGGCGAGCATGCGGACGGGGCCGACGAGCTGGGCGAGGTAGGTGGAGAAGGCGACGAAGGTGCCGAGGGTGACCTGGCCGTTGGTGGCCATCCAGCCGCCGAGGGCCAGCATGGCGACCTGGGCGAGGGCCGGTACGGCCTGGAGGGCCGGGGTGTAGCGGGAGTTCAGCCGGATGGTCCGCATCCGGCCGGCGAACAGCCGGCGGCCGGCGGCGCGCAGCTTGCCGGTCTCCTGGTCCTCCTGGCCGAAGCCCTTCACGACGCGGACGCCGGTCACGGCCCCGTCGACGACGCCCGCGACGGCGGCGGCCTGGCCCTGGGCCCACCAGGTGGCGGGGAAGAGCTTCTTGCGGCTGCGCTTGGCGATGAACCAGAGGGCCGGTGCCATGAGGAGCGCGACGAGGGTCAGCAGCGGGGACAGCCACAGCATGATGCCGAGGGATATCCCGAAGAGGAGGAAGTTCCCGATGGTCATCGGGAGCATGAAGAGCAGGCCCTGGATCAGCTGGAGGTCGCTGGTGGCCCGCCCGATCACCTGGCCGGTGGACAGCTCGTCCTGCCGCCGGCCGTCGAGGCGGGCGATGCTGTCGTACATGTCGGTGCGCAGGTCGTGCTGCACGTCGAGGGCGAGGCGCCCGCCGTAGTACCTGCGGATGTAGGTGAGCACGTACACGAGGAGGGCGGCGGCTATGAGCATGCCGGCCCAGGGCGCCATGTCCTTGGTCTTGCCCCCGATGACGTCGTCGATGATCACCTTGGTGACCAGCGGTACGAGCGCCATGACGGCCATGCCGGCCAGGGAGGACCCGAGCGCGAGGAGCACGTTGACCTTGTAGCGCCAGGTGTAGGCGGTCAGCCTCCTGCCCCAGCCCTGTTTTTCCCCGCCCGCCGTCTTCGCCGCCGTCACGTGATGCCTCCCCGTAGCTCCTGCCCTGCCGCCTCCCCCAACGCGCCGACCGGCGGATTTCATCCCTCCGCAACAATCGAACGGGTTTACGCGCTGTTCGGCGAGCCGTCCTGAGCCGTACGGGTCAGGGGGGTGCGGGGGCAGCGGGAGCCGCCGGGAGGCGCCCGGCGATACTCGGCCCATGACGATCAAGGACACCGAAGCCGACCCGGACCCGGCCCCGTGGGTCCGCGCCTCGGCCCCGGCGGCCGCGGCCCGGCCCCTCCCCGCGCCGCTCCCGGCTGCGGACGCGGACGCGGACCGCGAACCGGACCACGACCCGGACCGCGAAGAGGACGACCTCCTCCTGTCGGGCTGGTTCGCCCCGGCGTAGTCCGTATCCGTCCCTAGCCGGCGTCGAACTCGTACTCCAGGACGTAGGCGGAGGAGTCGAGGACCATCTCGTTCACCTCGACCACCTTCCCCTCGGCGGTGTAGGCCGTACGGCAGACCAGCACCACCGGGGTCCCCGCGGCCAGCCCGAGCCGGGCGGCCTCGTCCGGGCCCGGCATCCGCGACCGGATCTCCTCCCGAAACCGTGCGGGCCCGTACCCCAGCTCGGCGAGCCGGGCGTAGATCCCGCCGGGCCCGCTGTCGGGCTCCGCGACGGGCGTGCCGGCCACGAGGGCGGCGTCGAGGTAGGAAGTGGCGAGCATGACGGGCTTCCCGTCGAGCAGGAACCTCCGCCGCCGCACACAGGCCGCCGCCCCGAGCCCGAGCCCAAGCACGGCGGCGACGGCATCCGGCGCCACCTCGTCCCCAACCGACAGGAATTCGACGACGGGCTCCCGGTCCTCGGTGTCGGCGGCCCAGATCGACCGCCCGTCGCCCCAGATGTCCGAAGCCAACCGCTGAACCCCGCGTCTGCGGATGAGCCGGAACTCCCGCACGAAGACGCCCGCACCCTTGCGCGCCTCCGTCAGCCCCTCCGACTGGAGGACACCGAGCGCCTGGCGTGCCGTCATCCGGGCGACCTCGTACGTAGCCATCAGATCGTTCTCGCCGGGAAGCCGGTCCCCCGGACCGTAATCGCCGGACTCAATGGCGGCTTTCAGCTCGGCAGCGATGCGCTGGTACTTGGGCTGCCGCACGGCGCCACCACTCGGCATTCGAACCTCCCTGATCATCCCTAGACATCCTAGGCACGCCTTGCGGCCAAGCAGACGGCACGTTCCTCCGAACGCACATCCCCCGCGCACATCTCTAGAGAAGCATTGACCAGCCCGCACCTGCACGATTGACTGGGTTATCTCTAGAGAGGTGGCTCATGACGGACTCGTCCGACGAAGTCTTCTGGATCGTGCCGCGCGGCCCCCGCGCCCCCGGCCGGGCCCGGATGCTGCTGCGCGCGCAGCTCGCCACGTGGAAGGTCGATGCGGAGTACGCGGGAACGGCCGAGCTGGTCCTGTCCGAGCTGGTCACCAACGCCGTACGCCACGCCCGCGCCCCGCACGGCCGGGACATCGGGGTACGGCTGGTCCGCTGCCGCGGCACGCTCCGCGTGGAGGTGGCCGACGCGGGTCCCCCCGTCGAGCTCGCCGTGCGGGAGGCGGCGGAAGGGGACAAGCGGGGGCGCGGCCTCGCGATCGTGGCGGCGCTGGCCGAGCGGTGGGGCTGCCGGCCCCGGCCCCACGGCATCGGCAAGGCCGTCTGGGCCGAGGTGGGCCTCAGGGAGTAGGCAGCGGCTTCACGACGGGGGGCGCGGCGAGGGGCTTGTTCTCGCAGCCGAGGGCATCGGTGACCCGGCGGGCCATCAGATAGGTGAGAGTCATCCGCCTGTCCTTGGCCGCTTGATCCACGACCGGCCCGTCCGGCCGGGAGAACATGGCGTCCGCCGAGAGCCGCACGTTTCGCGACTGTCCCCCGAGCTCGCCGGGCAGATCGCACTGGACGAGCAGCGTGGACTGGCCGGCGCTCGCCACGCCTCCCGCACCGTTCAACTCGTACGACGCGCCATTGTGGGATGGGGACACCTCGGAAGTCGCCCGGGGGGACCAGCCGAACGAGAAGATCGCGTATCCACGATGCTGCTGGTCATCCTCGTACCGGCACGCAGTGTTGAAGTACGAATCCTTGCCCGGCCGCATTTGCTGCACCGCCGCTTTCATCTTGTCCACCAGAACGCTCGTGGACTTGTAGGCCCTCGTCTCGTAGCCCTCGGTAACGAGGATCTCCCGCACGAGCGCCTCCTCCTCCGAAGAGGCGATCCCGCACAGGTTCGCAGCCTTCCCCTCGGAGTCGCCCGAAGCGCACGACGCCAGCGTCAGCACACAGACGAGCGCAGCCGTCGAGCTCCCGATGGTCTTGATCACGTCACGGCCTGAGATGTGCACGAGCAGCTTCCCGTCCCGAGGTGTATCCCTCGCCCGCCTCGTTCTTGGCGTGATCGAACGCAGGATCATCGCTGATCTTCCACTCGCGTCCCCACGCGTCCAACAGATTGTTGGTTCCCTCGACACCAGCCGCGTAGTTGTTGCTGGAATCCTTCTTGCTCTGCTCCTCGGCCGCTTCTTTGACGCCCTCAACCCACTCGTACTTGGCCGAGTCGATCAGTGAGCCGCCGACCGTGCCGACGACCGGGATTTCGCCGATGAGCCCGTTCGCGACGGCGGCCGTGTGCTCGGACACGCCCTCCGCCCACGTGACCCGGTCCTATTCCTTGTCCTTGTAGACATCGGCCCCGATGCCGTTCAGGGCACCCGTTGCGGCCCCGATGTCGTGCGCACGGTTGTCCCAGTCAGCGCTCACGCCGTGCGGGGAGTCGGCCTTGTACGGGGCGGCGGTCGCGAGCTGTTCCGCCGAGTAGGAACGTGCGTCGGGGCGAACATCTTGAGGGTCGTCGGGAGAACCAGGACCGAAGGGCCCGGTTCCGCGAGGGACTTGGCCAGGTCCTCGCGCAGGGCCTCCGGGGTGGTGGTGGCCGCCGCGACGCCGAAGGACGACGCCAGGGCGACGAAGTCGGGGCGGGTCAGCTCCGTGCCCGTGGCCCGGCCGAAGGACGCCGTCATGTACTCGCGCAGGATGCCGTAGCCGCCGTCGTCCACGATCAGCCAGGTGACGTCGAGGTCGTGCTGGCGGGCCGTGGCCAGGTCCGCGAGCGAGTACATCGCGCCGCCGTCGCCGGACACGGCCAGGACGGGCGTGCCCGGTTCCGCGACGCAGGCGCCCAGGGCCGCGGGGAACGCGTAGCCGAGGCCGCCCGCGCCCTGCGCCGAGTGCATGGTGTTGGGGTGCTTCGGGTCGAAGGCCGACCAGGCCCAGTAGGACAGCATCGTCATGTCCCAGAAGGACGGGGAGCGCGCCGGGAGCGCCGCCCGGACGGACCGCAGGAGGTCCTGCTCCAGGCCGACGTCCTGGGTGGACAGCCGGGCCGCGATGTCCGCGAGGACCATGCGGACGCGCTCGGGCGCGGTCGGGTCCTCGCGGGCGGGAACGGTCTCCAGCAGGGCCTGGAGCGCGAGGCGGGCGTCCGCGTGGATGCCGAGGGCCGCGTGGTTGGACTCCAGCTTGCCGAGGTCCGCCTCGATCTGGACGACCCGGCCCGAGGGGAAGAACGTGTGGTAGTTCGACGAGAGTTCGCCGAGGCCCGAGCCGACGACCAGCAGGACGTCGGCGTCCTCCAGGAAGTCGGTCATGTGGCGGTCCTCCAGCCAGGACTGGAGGGAGAGCGGATGCGTCCAGGGGAAGGCGCCCTTGCCGCCGAAGGTGGTGACCACGGGCGCGTTGATCCGCTCCGCCAGCTGCCGCAGCTTGCCCGCCGCGTCGGAGCGGATGACGCCGCCGCCCGCGATGATCACCGGGCGGGCGGCCCGCGCCAGCCAGTGGGCCGCCAGCGCCGTCAGCTCGGGTCGCGGGACCAGTTCGTGCGGGGTCGCGTCCATGCCCGTGACCTGCGGGACGATCGTTTCCGCGCGGAGCACGTCCTCCGGGATCTCCACCCAGACCGGACCGTGCGGGGTGGTCAGGGCCGACTCCCAGGCCTCGGCCACCACCGACGGGATCTGGGAGGGGGTGCGCGCGGTGTGCACGGACTTCACCACGTCCCGGAAGGACGCGGACTGGTCGCGCAGCTCGTGCAGGTGGCCGCGCCGGCCGCCGCCCAGGCCCGCGGCCGGCACCTGCGAGGAGATCGCGAGGACCGGCGCGGACGCGGCCGCCGCCTCCGCGAGGGCGGGCAGGGCCATGAGCGCGCCCGGCCCCGTGGAGAGCAGCAGCGGGACCGCCTCCCCGGTGATCCGGCCGTACGCGTCGGCCGCGAAGGCGGCGTTGTTCTCCGTACGGAGGCCGATCAGCCGCAGGTCGGAGCGGCCGACCGCGTCGAAGAGGCCCAGCGCGTGCTGGCCGGGCAGTCCGAAGACGGTCGTCGTGCCGAGCGAGCGCAGCGTCTCCACGACCAGGTCCCCGCCCGTGCGCCCCGGCGGCGGTGCGAGGGCGGCGGCCGTCTGGGCCTCGGTGGGACGGAGTACCAGGTCGTGGTCGTGCGTCACGTGCTCAGTTGCCCTTCGCCTTCGCCGCAGCGATCTGCCGGCTCATGATCGTGGTCAGCTCGTACGCGGTGTGCGAGGCCGCGACCGAGGTGATCTCCGCGTGATCGTACGCCGGGGCGACCTCGACGACGTCGGCGGAAACGAGGTTGCACGAGGACAGCCCGCGGATGATCTCCAGCAGCTCGCGGGAGGTCATGCCGCCCGCCTCCGGGGTGCCGGTGCCGGGGGCGTGCGCCGGGTCGAGCACGTCGATGTCGATGGAGATGTAGAGCGGGCGGTCGCCGATGCGCTGGCGCAGCTGGTCGGCGACCTCGTCGGCGCCGCGCCGGTAGACGTCGGCCGAGGTGACGATGCCGAAGCCCATCTTGGCGTCGTCGGTCAGGTCCTGCTTGCCGTACAGCGGGCCGCGGGTGCCGACGTGGGAGAGCGCCTCGGTGTCGAGGATGCCCTCCTCGACGGCGCGGCGGAACGGGGTGCCGTGGGTGTACTCGGCGCCGAAGTAGGTGTCCCAGGTGTCCAGGTGCGCGTCGAAGTGCAGCAGCGCGACCGGGCCGTGCTTCTTGGCGACCGAGCGCAGCAGCGGGAGCGCGATGGTGTGGTCGCCGCCGAGGGTCATCAGGCGGGAGCCGGCGCCGAGGAGCTCGTCGGCGGCGGCCTCGACCTGGTCGACGGCCTCGTTGATGTTGAAGGGGTTCACCGCGATGTCACCGGCGTCGGCGACCTGCGCCAGGGCGAACGGGGAGGCGTCCTGGGCGGGGTTGTACGGACGCAGCAGGCGCGAGGCCTCGCGGATGGCGTTGCCGCCGAAGCGGGCGCCGGGGCGGTAGGAGACGCCGGAGTCGAAGGGGACGCCCACGACGGCGACGTCCGCGGAGCCGCCGACCTCGTCCAGGCGGGGCAGGCGGGCGAAGGTCGCGGGGCCCGCGTAGCGCGGGATGCGGGAGGAGTCGACGGGTCCGCGCGGCTGCGTGCTCATGGGGGGTGCCCTTCTGGAGGTCCTGCTGGTGCGGTGATTCGAGCGTAAACGGACACCCGTGAGGGACGAAGTGTACGTTTCATCCACTACGGCCCCTCGATGTGTACGGAGTATCCATGGAAGCTGCCCCTCCCACCCCGCCGGTTTCCCTGGCGCGGCTCCTCGCCGACCCCGAGCTGGGCCTCCGGCTCCTGGCCGGGCCCGCCGGTGCCGAAGTGCACGGGGTGCACGCCTCCGAGATGGCGGACCCGTCGCCGTACCTGTTGGGCGGAGAGCTGCTGCTGACGGCGGGCGCCGAGCTGGGGGCGGATCCCGACCGGTACGCGGCCCGGCTCGTCGCGGCGGGCGCGGCGGCGCTCGGCTTCGGCGTGGCGCCCGTGCACGAGGCGGTGCCGCCCGGCCTCGCCGAGGCGTGCGGCCGACACGGGCTGCCGCTGCTGGAGGTCCCGCCGGGGACCCCCTTCACGGCGGTGGCCCGTACGGTGTGGCGGCTGATGGAGCAGGCCCGTACGGGGGAGCTGCGCCGGGTCACCGAGGCCCAGCAGTCCCTCGCGGCGGCGGCCGCCCGGCCCGACCCGGTCCCGGCGGTGCTGCGGCGGCTCGCGGCGAGCCTCGGCGGCCGCGTCGAGCTGGCCCCGGACGGCCGGTCGGCGGGCGGGCCGGTGCCCGCCGGTGCCGCCGGTGCGCTGGCCGCGCTGCTGGCCCGGGTGGGGCGGGCGGGCGGCCCGGCGACGGCCACCGACGAGTCCGGGGGCTGGCACCTCGCGGCGTACGCACTGTCCCGGCACCCGGAACCGCCGCCGGCCCCCGCGGCACCCGGGCCGGCGGCGCCACGGCCCGCGGCACCCGGGCCGGCGGCACCCGGCCCCGCGCTGCCCGGCCCCGCGCTGCCCGGCTCCACGGCGCCGCCCGGTACCCCGGCCCCCGGCCCCGCGCCCGCCGGAGCGGCCGGAGCCGCTGCCGACCCGCACGGAACCCCGGGCACGCCCCCGCACGGAACCCCGGCCGCACCCCCGCCCGGAACCCCCGCAACCCCCACCGCCCCCGCCCGGGCCCTCGGGACCGCCACGCCCGGGCGGGCCCCCGGTGACCACACGATCGCCTCGGTGGCGGCGGTCCTGCTGGCGCTGCTCACGGCCGACCGGCCCGCCGGGGACGAGGCCGCCGCGCTGACCCGGCTGCTGCTCGGCGGCTCCCCCGCCGGGTCGCTGGCCGGGCCGGGCCCCTGGTACGCCGTCCACGCCCGGAGCACAGGCGGCGGCGACCCCCGGACCCTCGCCGCGGCGCTGGGCACCGTACTGCTGGACCCGCACGGGGAGGCCGTACGCCTGCTCGCCGACCGGGAGCCCGGCCCGCAGCCGGGATGGCGGCTGGGGGTCAGCGCCCCGGCGGCGGCCGAGGGGCTCACGACCGCCGACGCGCAGGCCCGGCGGGCCCTGGAGCGCGCCGAGGCGGCCCGGACCCCGCTGGCGCGGCACACGGCCGGGGGCCTGGGGGCCCTGCTCGACCCCGCCGAGGCCCGCGCGCACGCCGAGGCCCTGCTGGCCCCGCTGAACGGGGCCCAGGCCGCCACCCTGCGCGCGTGGCTGGCCCACCACGGCAGCTGGGACCGGACCGCCGCCGCCCTCGGCGTGCACCGCAACACGGTCCGCCAGCGCATCGCCCGCACCGCCGCGCTCCTGGACCGGGACCTGGACGACACGGACACCCGCATGGAGCTGTGGTTTGCGCTCCGCTCGCTGTCGGAGTGATGGAAGAGGACTACGCGATCTCGCCCATCCAGATTCGCCGCCCCAGTTCGTCGAGCTCGGTCCGGCGCTCCTCGTACTCGGGCAGCGCCTGCCCCAGCAGCCGCCAGAAGTCGGCTTGATGCCCGGGCACCCGGACGTGGGCGAGCTCGTGAGCGACCACGTAGTCCACCAGGTGCATGGGGAGCTGGAAGAGCGGCCATCCGAGGCTCATCCGGCCGGGCCCGCGCTCGCTCTGGCCGGGACGGTAGCGCCCCCAGCGACTGCCCAGGTCACAGACATCCAGTACGGGCTCGGCGACCGCCATGCGCGCGGCCCAGGGCTGGAGCCGCCCGGCTGCCCAGTTGCGCCCTGCCCGGCAGTACCAGTCGACCAGCGCGGCCCGCCCCCTGTCCGGGTCCTCGGCCTGTTCCCGGCTGATGACCAGGCGTCCGGCGATCAGCCGGACCCTGCCGAACTCGGACTCGGACTCGCGCTCGTCCTCGACGACCGCCAGACGATAGGTCCGCCCCAGGTAGCGGAAGACCTCGCCGTCCGCCAACCGCTTGGCCGGATTCAGCGGTCGGGTGCGCTCGCGCACCGCGACCTTGGTCACCACCCAGGACCGGTGGGCGCGGACGAAGTCCTCCGCGTCGGCCACCGGACGTCCCTGGGGAGCGTGCAGGGTCAGTCCGGCATCCGGCTCCACGGTCAGCGCGAACCGCTTGCGGCGCCCGCTCACCCGCACGCGGAGCGCCAGCCCGTCGACCGTGAGCAGGTTCCCCTCGGCAAGGGCCGGAGGGATGCGGTCATCGGCGGGAGCGGTCACAGTCACCCGGCCTATTCTCCCCGGTACCTGGCCAGGAACTGTCGTTTGTTGTCCGCCGCGTACGCCGCGAGGCCTTGTGCGATGCCGTTCAGCGGAGCCCAGTCCGTGGCGGCCGGCCGCAGGCCGCCACGGAGCAGCTGGGCGTGAATGACCTTCGCCAGTGCGCTGAGGTCCTGGTGCTGTCCCTGGTAGGACGCCTTGCCCATGGTCCGCGCCGCCGTGTCGCACACCGCACCGACCAGGGTCCGGGTGTCCGCCACCTGCCGGACGACTCCCGGGTTGGCCTCCAGCAGTTGGTCCAGCAGCCGGAACACCTTCTGCTCCACCGGGGTGAGCCCCGCGAGTGCCGGGTCTTCCTCGTCTTCCTGCCGGGCCTGCTCGAACAGCGGGCCGAACTCCTTGATCTGGTCCTCGAAGCGTCCGGGCAGGTCCCGCAGGATCTCCTCCAGCCGCTCGGAGAGCCGGGTGTACTTCTCCGGGTCCTCCCGCTTGATCCGCTCCTCCAGGTGGAAACGGAGCGCGTGCCCCATCTCCGCGGCGGCCTCTCGGGGCGGCATGGCGCGCACCGCGTCGTCGAAGACGGGTGAGGCGAGCGAGACGGGCGCGATGACCTGCTCGATCTCCGGGCCCTCCAGGTGGTCGGCGATCATCGCGCGGACCTTGCGGCCGTAGCGGCGCAGCGTGAACGTCCCGCCCGGCGCGTCGCGGTAGAGCCTGCGGACGCGCTTCTGGAGCATCCCCCACCGGCGGGCGTCCGGCACGTGGGCCAGGCCGTCCTCGTGCGGCAGTACGCGTTCCAGTACCCGGAGGAACTCGTGCAGCACCTCGTCGTACCCGAACCGCACCGACTCGGGTTCGAAGACCTGCGCGGCCGATCCCAGGGTGGCGGGATCGGCGAGGTCCGCGTCCGTGATCCCGTGCGCACGCAGGTAGGCGCGTACCTTCTCGGCGGCCGGCGCCAGCCCTCCGATCTCCTTCGACAGGCTCAGCATGGTGTCGTCGACGTCGGCCTGCCGGTACTCGGCCAGCGCGCCCGTCAGGTGCTCAAAGACGCCGTAGTAGTCGACGACGTAGCCGATCTCCTTGCCCCGCATCGGCCGGTTGACACGGGCGACGGCCTGGAGGAGCTCGGCGTCGCGGATCGGCCGGTCGAGGTAGAGCGCCTGTTCACGCGGGGCGTCGAAACCGGTGAGCAGCATGGACTTGACGATGAGGAAGGCGACGGGGCTGTCCGGGTGCACGGGGTCCGGAACAGGCGCCGACTGCCCCTGCCTCGGCGCGGCGGCCTCCTGGGACCAGGGGTGGTCACCGGCGGCGGCTGCCGCCGCCACGTCCTGCGCCGCCGTGTGGAAGGGCGTGGTGGTGACCCAGTCCGGCTCGGCCGGCAGATGCGGGAACGCCTGGTGGAAGCGCGCGATGTACGCCTTCTGCCGCTCCTTGTCCGTCCAGTGCAGCCACTCGCGGCGCTTGCGCTCCTCGCCCGGGGAGATCACCGGCACGAAGTCGATCCGGCGCAGCAGGGAACGGTACTGGTGGGCCTGGTAGAGGTAGCGCTCCCGCCGGGGCAGCTCCTCCAGCGGGGTCCCGGTCACCGACTCCGGATCGAACGCGGCCAATTCGATCATGAGCGCGTCACGGGCTTCGCGCAGCGCGCGGTGGTACGCGACGGCCGCCTTCCGGCTGACGGCTGCGACCTGGGCCTTGAAGCCACCGCCCGGCAGCACCCAGGTGACCCAGTGCTCCAGCATGTCCTCGGCCTTGGCCCGGATCATCGGCAGGGACTCAGCCACATCGCGCTCGGTGGGCCAGCGCCGCATCAGCGCCCTGCGCTCCTCGTCGGTACGGCCCTGGATCAGGTCCGCGAAGTTGCGGTCCAGGCCCTCCTTGTCGAAGACCTTGCCCTCGCCGGTGCGCCCTTCGTAGCGGATGCGTACGACCACGCCGTCGTGCTCGGCCTCCGCCATCCGGTAGGTGTCGAGGAACCCGCCGAAGATGCGGCGGGTGTCCTCGGTCCGGCCGGTCATGATCGGCGTACCCGTGAAACCGATCTTCGCGGCGTTGGGGATGGCCCTGCGCAGGGCGGCGTGCAGCACGCTGGTGTGCGAGCGGTGGGCCTCGTCGACCAGGACGAGGATGTCGGAGGAGGTGTTGCACTCCGGGAAGTCCGGCTCGGCCGGCTGCGCCGCGGCCCGGTGCTCCTTCCGGTCCCGCTCGGCGGCCTCGTACTCGCCCGCCAGGTTCCGGTCGTCCCCGTCCCCGTCGCCTCCGTCCGCGGCGAACGCGCCCCCGGTCCCGTACTTCTGGATCATCGCGAAGACGACCCGCCGACCGCCGTCGCGCAGCAGTCCTTCCATCTGGGTGCGGGTCTCGGCCGTCTCCACGTCGGACTCGCTCAGCTTCAGGGTCCGGGAGAGCTGGTCCTGCAACTGCGTGCGGTCGGTGACCACGACGACGGTGAACTCGCTGAGCCGGTGGTGCAGATGGATCCGGCGGACGAGGAAGGTCATGGTCAGGCTCTTGCCGGAGCCCTGGGTGTGCCAGATGACCCCGCCGCGCTCGTCGGCGGCGACGAGTGCGCCACGGGTCCGGCCGGTGAGCAGCTTGCGTACGGCCTTCTCGCCCGCCCGGTACTGCTGGTGCCGGGCGGCGGCCTTGACCGTTCGAGTGCCGCCGGCTTCCGTCTCGACGGGGAGCGGGATGACGTAGTGGCGAATGAAGCTCAGGAGCGCGGCGGGCCGCAGGACGACGCCGACGAGCTTGTGCCGCTCGTTGAGTCTGCCGACCTCGTCCGGCAGCTCGGATCGGAGCGTCGCTTCCTTCTCCGGCTCGATGCTGCGCCAGGGGTGGAAGTGGTCGGGCGTGGAGGTGACCGTGCCGAGATAGGCGGTCTCGCCGGTCGCCGCGACCAGCAGCTGCACGGTGCGGAAGAGCTCCGGGACGCCGGCGGGCACGGGGAGGTCGGTGTTGTCGCGCTCGTCGTCCACGGGGTCGCCCGCGTAGTGCCGCAGGTCGAGTACGGCGCTGCGGATCGGGTCGGCGGCATCGGGGCTCTTGCACTCGACGGCGACGAGCGGGATGCCGTTCACGAAGAGCACGATGTCGAGTATCGACACGTCCCCGGAGCGGCTGCGGACGCGGAGCTGATCGACGACGGTGAACTCGTTGAGCCCGCCGCGCTCCTCGTGCCACTCGATGTACTGGACGGTGGCGGAGGCCCCACCGTGCGCGGCGGACGGGCCGCCCAGCACGTAGCCGCTGAGCAGCAGGTCGGTGGCGGCGAAGTTGGCGTGCGCGACGCCCTTCCCGAGGGGGACGGCCGCAAGCTCCGCGATGCTGCGCCGGACGTCGCTCTCGTCCATCCACGGCTCGCCGTCGGAGGCCCGGGTGTTGATACGGCCCAGGGCTTCGCCCAGCCGGTCGACGAGCAGCGGTGTATCGGCGTCGAGCGTGCCGATCTCCTTGCCCGGGACGTGCGTCCAACCCATCGCCTCAAGCTGCGCGACGATCGGCCGCTCCACCTCGTCCCGCTCGACCTGCTGCGCCGCCATGCCCCCGCACCTTCCGCCCCGCCGCACCACTGTGCCTGCTCAGGTGATCCATTCTGCGTCCTGAGGGGGTGGGATGGGAGGGTTCCGGCCGCGCGGGGCAGGGCGGAGCCCGGCGACGTACCGGACAACTGGGGTACGTCACCGGGTCGGGCGGGATGGTTCAGGCCCCCGACGAGGGCTCGCCGCTCTCACCGGAGCCGTCAGGGGCGGGTGCACCAGGTACGGGGAGGCGGGCGCCCCGGCTCAGCGCGATCCGGTGGACGTCGCGCAGGGACTCGGTCATACGGGCCGCGAGGTAGCGGAGCTGAGGGGTGGTGACCTTGCGGTCGGCGAGCATGTCGGTTGCATGGTCGAGCAGTTCGGCGGCCATGCCGAGCTGGACGCTCTCGATGTTGTCGGCGACCCGGGAGAGGTATCCCGTGCCGTCACCGATGAGGTAACAGGGCTTGTCGTCCGTGCCGGTCCACGGCAACAGCCGCGCCCCGCCCGCCGTCTCGCTGATCACGCGGTCACCACCCTGCCGTGAATGAGACGTGGCCCGATGTCGATCCCGTGCACGGCCAGCCACAGCGCGCGCCGGCGGGCCCGCTGGCGCCGGGCCTCCGCTCGCTGTTCGCGCGTCTGGCCGAGCGGACGGTACGGGCGGACGCGCGGGCCGGGCCCGGGCGGCGCGGCGGGGCAGCTCGGGGCGGGCTCCAGGAACCGCAGCAGCGGCTCAAGGATGCGGGCGATACAGTGCGACACGTCGTCAACTCCGTTGAGGTTGATGGCCACGCCCCCGGGCCGTTCACGCGGTCGCGGGGGTCCTCCATGTCCGGCGGAATCCAGCCGGGCCCGTCGCTACGGCATCAGCCGACGCACGGACATCGCTGTGTAGCGATCCATTCACAGAGTGAGACCGCGCGGGCTAGGCTCGCCAGGGGGTTGAGCGTGACGAATGCTTTGTCACACGGGAGTTGACCATGAGCAACATCTATGGGGACTGGCTGAAGGAACAACGCGTGGCGGCCGGCCTGACCCAACAGGAACTGGCCAACGCGGCCGTCATGACCCGTTCGCACATCTCACACATCGAGGCGGGCCGCCGCATCCCGTCGAAGGAGGACGCGCGGCGGCTGGACAGGGCCCTGAACACGGGGAACGTACTGAGCAGCTTCCTACCGGATGAGAACGCGGCGGTTGCCGATTACTTCGAGGCTGCCCTGCAGCTCGAACAGCAGGCGACCATGATCCGGGAGTTCGCGCTGTCGTTCATCCCTGGCATCCTGCAGACCGAAAGGTACGCGCGTGCGGTTCTGAGCACGTCGTTCCCTCCTGTGAGTGAAGAGGAATGTGACAGGCTCGTTGTCACACGGCTTGGGCGGGCGAAGGTGCTCGACGATCCGGTACAGCCGGTAGTTTGGGCGCTGCTGGACGAGGCGGTGCTGCGTCGCGCGGTCGGTGGCCCGGACGTCATGGCGGAGCAGATCATGCACATCGTCCGCTTGGTCGAGGCTGAGCGCATCCGCGTACATATGATGCCGTTCGCCCTCGGATTTCACCCACTGATGGAAAGCATGCTCACGCTGCTGTGGTTCGAGGATCAACCGCCTGTGGCGTACAGCGAGGGCCTGCGTATGGGCAAGGTGCATGACTCCCCGTCCGTGGTTCAGGAGTTGCAAGGCCGCTACGATCTTGCGCTGAGCGACGCACTGCCGCTGAAGGAGTCATTGGCCCTGCTGAGGGCGACCGCAAAGGACTACAGACACCATGACTGAACACACCATCCCGAACGCTTCCTCACTGACCGGCTGGCGCAAGTCAACCTACAGTGGCAGCGAAGGCGGCAGCTGCGTCGAGGTCCTGGACGGTTACCCGTCAGGCATGCCGGTCCGCGACTCTAAGACCCCGCACGGCCCCGCGCTGATATTCCCGGCGGTCAGCTGGTCATCGTTCGTCGCGGCCGTCAAAGGCGGCGAGTTCCCCACCTGAGCCCCGGGCCAAACGGCCCCTGTCTCATTACGGAAGCGTTGTCATTTCGACAGCTCGCCAGCACGGACCTCATCACCTGCAAGTAGCCCACCAACCAGTCCCTGCTTGAGCTTCCACAGCTTACCCAGTTGTTCCTCATCCACCGCGATCTCACGCAGCGGTGCGGCAGCGAGCCGCACGAGCCTCTCCTGTTCTTCGCACGGCGGAACTGGGATCTTAAATCCAAGCACATCCGACTTGGTGATGTTCGGGTCCTTCCGAGTGCTAGCCGCGAATCGACGCCACCCATGTCGACCATGCTGCAGCGCGAGCAAGAGATATTCAGGATTGAGGTCGCGGCGCGCTTCGAGGACCGAAACCGCCTGGTTCACCGCAGCTGGAACTCCAAGGATGGCAGTACGACCGATCTGCTCCCACCCTCCATACATTGCGACCAACACCGATTGGACCGGGAACCGGCGCAGCCGGAGTTCAGACATAGCCACGTCAGTCAGCGATTCATCCGTGACCAAAATTGATCCTTCATTGAGGTCCAGCGTCTTCACCCACGGCGTGCCAGCTTTGGCGAAGTACCGGGACCCCGCTGCTCTACTAGGGGTTGAACCGGAGCTGACATGACACAAGTCACCAATACTCCTGAGCGGCCACGGTTCGCCATCCCGGAAGGCGCGGTCCAGGAGTCCGCTCCTCACCATCCGCATCTTAGAAATCTCGGCACGGATTTCCCGCTCTTGCACAGAAGCAGCATCAAGAACGGCGACCACTCTTCGCTGCTCCGCGAGAGGGCAAACGGGGATCGCCAGCTCCTTAATCATTGCGCTGGAAATCTTGACCATGCTTTCAGATGTCCCTTGCGCCAATGCAGCGATACGCCGCCTGGTTCCTGGCGCACGAAGGACAATTTCAAGAAACTCCGGAAGGCATCTCTCGGAAGTCCGCAACCTCATCATCAGATCCGGGTATACACAGGGAACACCCACATCTCGATAGATCCCGGCCAGCCCCACTAGATTACGAGTGTTTGCGCGACTAACAAGAAGATCACCGTCACGCAACACCGCGACATGCTCAGCAAACGAGGAAGACGGGGCATTCTTGAGTTGAAGCGGCTGAAATCCATGTTGCGTGAGGCAGCCGAGGCCCAGCATCTTCACACCAGTCCATGTTTGGCTTTCCACTGGTGAGATACCATTCCGAATCGGTTCAGCAAGGACCGAGCCCAGGGGAACCCTCTGCCAGCCCTCAGACCACATAGCCCAGCTCCTCCAGGAGGCCATCCAGCGCCGCCGCCGCCCTCTCCCGCTCAGCCCGGATCTGCCGCAGCGATAGTGCGTACTTGGACTCCCACCCCTCGAAGGCGTCCGCCAACTCCCTCCGCTGGCACACCACATGGTCGTTCAATTTGCCTGCCAAGTCGTCCCGCAACAATGCCAGCACTACCCGACGCTCCCCCATCGGACCCAACGCCTGCCGCGCCCGGATCAACCTCGGCGCTTCCTCCCCCAGCTTGGGAGGGTCACTCGGCCAGGGGAACCAGAACTCCGCCTCAAGGCGCTTGATCAGCGCGGCCGCCTTGGGGCGCCCCTTCTCCACCTGGGTGAGCTCAGCCAACTGCTCGACAGTCAGGGCTACTTGCTCACATGTGAGGCCCTCGCCGTCCTCCGCGTCACCGCCCTCGCTGTCCTCCAGCGGCTCCGGCTCCGCGTTGAGTTCCTTCCACCGTGCGTCCAGCTCTGCCTTCCGCGCGTCCGCCGCCGCCAGCTCCTCCAGGAAGTCCGGAGCGATCTCGGCAACCACCCCCTTGTGGTCATACGCCTGACGTCGCTCAGGGGGCTTCCGATTCCTCAGTTTCCGTGTCTTCGGGTCCTGTTCGGGCGCGAGCATCGTCTCAACCTGCTCAACCCAGCCATCCAGGACTCCCCCGAATCCGTTCTCCGACAGCGCGAGGAGGTCATACTTGGCCTCGTACCACCAGCCGGCCACCGCGCCCGCGAGCGCGTACCGGTCGAGCAGGCCGACCCCACCCAGCCGTTCCACAAACGATTCCATCAGCGATCCCCGCACTGCCATCATCGCGACCTTGCGCTCCGAGGGCGTCAGGTCGGCGAGGCGCTCCGGAGTCGCTGCCACTGCCTCCAAGTGTCGGGCTTCCTCCTCCCACCACTTCGCAAAGGCGGCCCACAGGTCGTCCTCGCGCGGACGTGCCAGCTCCGCCAGCCGGACCGCGTCCGGGCGCTGATCCCCCGGGAGGAAGCCCACGTACGACGGGTCCACCGGGTCGAGCTCGGCGAAGAGGTCGGTCAGCTCCAACCCATACCCGCCCAGCAGTTCCTTCTTCGCTTCGATCTCTGCGCGCGGCACACCGCCCACCAAGTGCGCCCGCACGTCCTGCGGCTCCGGCGGAGGAGTGTTGTCCACGTAGCGGCGGATGCTGAGGTTGTACTCGTTCTCGCTTAGCTCCTCGCTGGTCACGATCCTTGAGAATCCCGGCACTTCCGCGTACGCGTGGTAGGTAGAGGTGATCTTCTCCGCGTGTTCGGGCAGAAGGACGTTCTGCGCCGACTCTTTCCGGTACTCCCTGTCCGCGTTGATGAACAGCACCTTGCCCGCCCGCGCCGGATCCTTCTTGCCCGGTGGGCGCAGCACCAGGATGCAGGCAGGGATATTGGTGCCATAGAAAAGGTTCGGGGCCAGGCCGATGACAGCCTCGACCGCGTCCTCGTCGAGGAGCTTCCTTCGGATCTTCTCCTCACCGCCCACGCGGAAGAGCACCCCATGCGGCATGACCGTGATGACCATGCCGCCGCGCCCTTCCCGCTTGGTCTCCCAGAGCATGTGCTGGAGGAACATCAGGTCGGCATTGCCACTCCCGGTCGTCGTCCCGTACGTCGTGCGCTCCGCGCCGTGCGCGAGGTCGGCGAGCGCGTAGTCCATGGAGAACGGCGGGTTGCTCAGCACACCGTCGAAGCGGTCCGCGTCCGTCCTCGGTACGTGCGCCGGCTCGGCCAGGGTGTCGCCGGTACGCAGGTCGAAGCGGCGGACGCCGTGCAGGACCATGTTCATCGTGGACATGATCCATGAGCCGCTGTTGGCGTCCTGGCCCGCGAAGAACATGTCCGAGGTGTCGCCGCCGTGCTCCTCCACGTACTCCTTGGCGTGGATGAGCATGCCGCCCGAGCCGACGCAGGGGTCGTAGATGCGCATGCCCTGCTTGGGGCCGAGCAGCTCGACCATCATGCGGACCACCGCGCGCGGGGTGTAGAACTCGCCGCCCTTGCGGCCCGCCGAGTCCGCGAATTCCTTGATCAGGTACTCGTACGCGGCGCCGATCAGGTCGGGGAACTCGAAGTCGTCCGTCCGCAGCCTGACGCGCCCGAAGTGCGCGATGAGCAGCTTCAGCCGCTGATCGGCGAGCTTGGCCGCGCCGGCCGCCGCGCCGGAGCCGCCGATGCGGTTGAAGTCGAGGTGGTCGAAGAGCCCCTTCAGCTTGTCGTTCTGACCTTCCAGCGCCTGGAGGGCCGGGCGCAGGCGGTCCTCGTTGATGTTGTGGGTGGCCGAGGAGATCCACTTCCAGCGGGCGTTTCTCGGTACGAACAGCACATCGCGGTCGCCGTACGCGGACTCCTGCTCCAGGAAGCTCTCCAGCATCTCCCCGTCGAGGTCCAGCTCCTTGGCCGCGTACTCCCTGATGTGGTCCCGGGCGGCCTCGAACTCGTCATTGGCCCGCTTCAGAAAGAGCAGGCCGAAGATGTAGTCCTTGTACTCGGAGGCGTCCATCGTGCCGCGGAGGATGTCCGCGGCGGCGAACAGATGCCGCTCCAACTGCGCGAGCGTGAGCTTGGCCACGAATACGACTCCCTACGACCCCGGTATGACGTAGGAACCCTACGGCGGCGGCGGGGTCCGGCGAAAACCGTTCCCCGAACTGGGGCCGGTCCCGTCAGTACGAGGCGATTCCGAGCCCGTCCTCGACGAAGGCGAAGACGTCGGTGTACGGATCGCGCTTGACCAGCGGTACATGATCACCGTGCGCGGCGTTCATCTGCAGGGCGCGCTTCTTGGCCTCCGCGAAACTGCCCCGTGCGATCTGCTCCGGCAGCACGCTCTTGATGTTCGCCGCGTCCTTGGCGAACGGCAGCCGGTTCGTCACCTGGCCGCAGACCCCGCCGAAGGTGCCGGTCACCGGCTTGTGGTGGAGCAGCCGCCACACCTCGAAGCAGGGGTGCGAGAACGCGACCCGTACGTCCCCGTCCCGGGCCTGCTTCAGCGCCACATCGATGGACTCGTGCTCGTCGCGGTCGAACAGGCACCAGACCTGGGGCCAGAACTCTTTCTTCAGGCCGCTGCGCTTAGCGTCGCGGGCTTCGTCACGCATGAGCCGCACCGCCGCCTCGACCAGCTTGATCGGCTTGCGCTGGGAACCGGGCGCGCTCGCGTTCGCGATCCGTACCTCGACCGCCAGGGACGGGTCGGCGCAGACACCCTTGTCGCGGATGATCCGGATGTAGTCGGGCTCGGTGACCTTGCCCTCTGTGAAGACGTACACGACCCGGCGACGCCGCCCGCGGTCCTGCTTCGCCGGGCCCAGCGAGTCCTTCCCCCTCGTACGCGCCATCAGCTCAGCTCCGCCCCGTGCCCACGATCCCGTTCACGTTCTTGTCCTGTGGCGGCCAGCAGTCGCCGGGCGATCTGGCCCTCCATGAGGTCGGGGACCGCGCCGAAGGCCCCGGCCAGGTAGGACTTCATCAGGTCCTCACCCTCTCCCGGGGAGGCGGCGCTCAGGGGGTACAGATCGGTGGCCCCGTCCTTGTCCTTCTCCGTCAGCCACACCTGCCCCGGCTCCAGCAGGCGCCCACCGCTCGGGGTGGTCAGCACTGAGGGATCGTGCGAGGTGAAGACGAGCTGTGCGCCCTTCGGGTTGGCGTCCGGGTCGTGGAAGAGCCGGATGACCTCGGCGGCGAAGCGCGGGTGCAGGCTCGCGTCCAGCTCGTCGACCAGCAGTACGGCGCCCTCGTCGAGCGCCAGCAGAAGGGGGCCGAGCAGGGCGTACCAGGAGCGGGTGCCGTAGGACTCCTGGCCCCAGTCGAAGGCCACATCACCGGCGACCGAGCGGTGGGTGAGCTTCACCGCCACCCCGTCCTTGCCATCCGGGACGACTTCCGCGCCAGTAATGCCCAGGTCCGCGACCTGCAAGAGTTCCTTGATCCGGAGGGCGCGGCCACCGGACAGCTCCCGGGTGGTAAATCCCGCCCGCTCCGCCCGCTCGTCCTCCGGGTTGATCAGCCACAGATTGCGGCGGAACCAGTGGAAGAGCGGCGAGAGCTGCGGGTGGTTGTCCGTGCCGGCGGTGGACAGCAGCAGGGCGTTCGCGCGAGTGCGCCGCGCCAGGTGGAGGCGGTCCTTGACCCGGGCGCCCGGCCATTCATAGACCTCGGACCGCGAGGCGTCCCGGTCCAACCAGACCTGGCGGTGGCCTCGGGGGTAGCTGTGCAGCCATTCGGCCTCGACCCGGGCCGCCCCGAGCTCGAAGCCGTATGTCCAGCGCACGCCGTCGATCACGAGGTCGGCCTCGAAGAAGCTCGGCTCGCCCTCTGCCTTGGCGTCCAGCGCGAAGGCGCGGCGCGGGATGGTGTCGTATGAGGCCCAGCGGGCGTAGGAATTGAGGACGGCCGTCCTCATGTCCGTCATGGCGGCGAGAACGTTCGACTTGCCCGAGGCGTTCGCCCCGAAGATGCCGATGAGCGGTAGAACCCCCAGCGAGCCGCTGCCTGCGAGCTCCAGCGGGCGGGCGGGCTCGCTCGGCTCGCCCTCGGGTACGACGAAGGACAGTTCCTGCTCGTCACGCAGGGACCGTACGTTCGCGGTGCGGAACCTCAGCAGCATGCTGCCCCCTCTCCGCGGTCAGGGTAATGGCACGGGGTGACATCGGCGCGCTCCCGGGTGGCATCGGACGTGCTGCGTCTCACTCTGGACACCACCGACAACTCGCCGGTAACTTTATCTGAGCAAGCGCTTAGCTATAGGCGGCGGGCCGCCGCGACGAAGGGAGTCCGGCGATGCGCCGTACCGTTTTCAACGAGGACCACGAGGCGTTCCGCGAGACCATCCGCGCCTTCATCGAGGCCGAGGTCGTCCCCGTCTACGACGAGTGGTTCCAGGCCGGCCAGGCGCCCCGCGACTTCTACTACAAGCTCGGCGAGCTGGGCGTCTTCGGCATCAACGTCCCCGAGGAGTTCGGCGGCGCGGGCCTGGACACGCACAAGTTCGAGGCCGTCCTCTACGAGGAGACCTCCCGCGCGGGCGTGAACTTCGGCGGCTCCGGCGTGCACGTGCTGCTCGCCCTCCCGTACATCAAGATGCTCTCCACCGACGAGCAGAAGAAGCGCTACCTGCCGAAGTTCGTCACCGGCGAGGAGATGTGGGCGCTCGCCATGACCGAGCCGGGCACCGGCTCCGACGTCGCGGGCATGAAGACCACCGCCAAGCTCTCCGAGGACGGCACCCACTACGTCCTCAACGGCTCCAAGACCTTCATCACCGGCGGTGTGCACGCCGACCGGGTGATCGTCTGCGCCCGCACCTCCGCCCCGCGCGAGGACGACCGCCGCTTCGGCATCTCCCTCTTCGCCGTGGACACCAAGTCCGAGGGCTACTCGATCGGCCGCAAGCTCGACAAGCTCGGCCTGCGCACCTCCGACACGGCCGAGCTGGCCTTCGTCGACGTGAAGGTCCCGGTCGAGGACCTGATGGGCGAGGAGAACAAGGGCTTCTACTACCTCGGCGCCAACCTGCCGTCCGAGCGCTGGGGCATCGCCTTCGGCGCCTACGCGCAGGCCAAGGCCGCCGTCCGGTTCGCCCAGCAGTACGTGACGGACCGCACCGTCTTCGGCAAGCCCGTCGCCCACTTCCAGAACACCAAGTTCGAACTGGCCTCCTGCCAGGCCGAGGTGGACGCAGCCGAGGCGGTCGCCGACCGCGCCCTGGAGGCCCTGGACGCCGGTGAGCTGACCGCCGCCGAGGCCGCTTCCGCGAAGCTGTTCTGCACCGAGGTCGCGCACCGCGTCATCGACAAGTGCCTCCAGCTGCACGGCGGTTACGGCTACATGAACGAGTACCCGATCGCCCGTCTGTACGCCGACAACCGCGTGAACCGCATCTACGGCGGCACCAGCGAGGTCATGAAGTCCATCATCGCCAAGTCCATGGGCCTGTAAGGGATTCGGGACACCTACCCTTCCCCCATGAACGAGGCACTGACGACGCTCCTCGACCTGCTCGACCTGGAGCAGATCGAGGAGAACATCTTCCGCGGTACCAGCCGTTCGGCGCTGGTACCGCGCGTGTTCGGCGGCCAGGTCGCGGCCCAGGCCCTGGTCGCGGCCGGGCGGACCGTTCCCGAGGACCGCACCGCGCACTCGCTGCACTCGTACTTCCTGCGCGCCGGGGACCCGGGCGCGCCCATCGTCTACTCGGTGGACCGGATCCGCGACGGCCGCTCCTTCACCACGCGCCGGGTCGTCGCCGTCCAGCACGGCCAGCCGATCTTCCACCTCTCCGCGTCGTTCCAGACGTACGAGGACGGGCTCGACCACCAGGCCGCCATGCCGGCCGCCCCGGACCCGGAGACCCTGCCCACCGCCGCCGAGGCCCTGCCCGCCCACCGGTCCGCCTTCCGCGATCCGGGCACCGTGGAGCGGTTGATCGACGCGCGCGCCGCCGTGGACCTGCGCTACGCGACGGTCCCGCCCTGGGGCAGTGTCGGCGAGCCGGTGGAGCCCCGGTCCCAGGTGTGGTTCCGTACGTCCGGGAAGCTGGAGAGCGACGATGCCCTGCTGCACACCTGCCTGGCCACGTACGTCTCGGACATGACGCTGCTGGACTCGGTGCTGCTCGCCCACGGGCGGGGCGGCTGGGCGGTCGGCGACGTGGTGGGTGCCTCGCTGGACCACGCCATGTGGTTCCACCGGCCGTTCCGCGCGGACGAGTGGCTGCTGTACGACCAGGAGTCGCCGTCGGCGGCCGCCGGCCGGGGCCTCGGCCAGGCCCGGATCTGGACCCAGGACGGGCGCCTGGCGGTGACGGTCATCCAGGAGGGCGTCGTCCGCGTCCCGCGTGCGTGACGGGCACCCCGGCGGGCCACCCCGGCGACCTCAGTCCCACCAGAAGCCCCAGTGGCGGGTGCCGGTGACCCCCTCGTCCGCGTAGGCGCGGATGCTGCCGGAGCCCTGCCAGACGTTGTCGGGGCAGAACGCGAAGTGCTCCGCCGCGACGGGGAGCGCCCGGGCGGTCGTCCGCGGCGGGGCCGCCACGGACACCTGGAGTTCGTCGAAGCCGAGGGCGACGACCCGGGCGCCGAAGCGGTCCTCCCAGGAGCGCAGGACCGCGCTGACGAGGGCGGTGTCGTTCTCGTGGTTCGTCGGTCCGCACCAGCCCGCCGCGGCGGGTACGTCGGCCGAACGGCCCGCGGGGACCAGCGCGAGCCGCGGGCTCGGCAGGAAGCCGCTCGCGATCAGCTCGTCGGCGAGCGCGCGGGCGGCGGCCTCCGCCTCGGCCGCGTCCGGCGAGCCCTCCGGTCCCGGCGGCGCGAGGCCCGGCCAGTCCCTGCCGAACGGGGCGATGAGCTCCTCGCCCTCCGCCCCCTCCTCGGGATCGGGGACCACCCCGGTCCAGAACGCGCGCAGCACCGGCTCGGCGTGGTGGTCGTCGGGGTCGGACATCCGCTGCGGCGCGAACTCCCGTTCGTGCCACCACCGTTCCAGCCCCGGGCGGCCTTGGAACAGCACCGCCTGGAGCCCGGCGGACGCCGTCGCGGGGGTGCGGTACGCGGCGAGCCCGCCGGCGCCCACGGCCCCGTCGGAGACCCACAGCAGCGGCTCGGGAGCACTGCCCCACCTCCGTCGGCCGGGCGTGTCGATGACCGTACCGGGGGGCAGATCCAGCCCCAGGGAGCGTCCCCGGGGGTCGTCGGCCAGGACGGACAGCGGGTTGCGGGCGCGCGGCGGCTTCGGCATGGGGCCGACCGTAACGGCCGCCAGTGACAGCGGGCGCCGAGGCAACGGGCGCCCCGGGCACCGGCGCCCGGACGGCCGGAGCCGCGGGCCGCGGGCCGCGGCAGCCGCTGACGGCCGGCGCCGCGGGGGCCGCCGGCCCTACGCCTCCAGCAGGCCCGCCGCGTCCAGCAGGTACGCCACCATCGGGTCGTAGTGGCGCGGGTCGCGCACGTGGTCGTCCAGGGGGATCGCCACCTGGAGGGTGCCCTCGGCCTCGGCGAGGAACAGCGCCGGGTCGTTGCAGTCGGCGTAGCCCACCGCGTCCAGGCCCCGCTGGGCCGCGCACCCCGCCCAGCCGTGGTCGGCGACGACGAGGTCCGGCTGCGGGCGGTTCGACGCCGCCAGGCCGTCCAGGATCGCGGCCATCGGTTCCGGCGAATGGGTGTGCCACAACGTCGCGCCCCGCTCCAGGACGGCGATGTCGGCGAACTGCCACACCGAGCCCTCGTCGGCGTGCAGCCCGGCCGGGATGACCACGATCTCGCAGCCCGCCGCCCGCAGCGCGGCCGCCGTCGCCCGGTGGACGTCCAGCAGCCCGCCCGGGTGCCCGGTGGCCAGCAGCACGCTCTGCCGGTCCAGGGCGGCCTTGCGCAGCCGCGCCGCCAGCCGGTCCAGGCCGGCCACGGTCAGCTCCGGGTCGATGGTGTCCTGCCCGTACCGGTGCTCGGCGTCGTCCACGACACCGCAGCGCTCCGCCATCACCGCGAGGACGTCCTGCTCGTCGGTCCAGCGGTCGCCCAGCTCCAGGCCGAGCCAGTAGTGCCGGTCGCCGTTGGCGAGCTTGCGGTAGTGGGAGAGGTTGTTCTCGCGCGGCGTCGCGACCTGCCCCGCGATGCGGGTGCGCACCAGGTGGTCGATGAGCTCGGCGCGGCTCGGCGGTTCAACAGATCGGTCGGGCGTCTCTATCGGCTTCGGCATACGGCCCATTCTGCCGCCGCCCGGGCGGAGGCGTCCCGTCCATCTCGGTCGCCGGACGCGCCCGCTCACACGGACAGCGCCCCGAACGCCCCGTGGGCGAGCCGGCGCAGCAGCGACTCCGTCGCCTCCCGGCCCAGCGCGGCCAGGTGCGGAGTGGAGTTCAGCAGGCCGAAGACGGCGTGCACGGAGACCCGTACCTCGGCCTCGCCCACCTCGGGGTGCAGTTCCCGTACGACGTCCACCCACAGCTCGACGTACTGGCGCTGGAGCTGCCGCACGAGCTTGCGGTCGGCGTCCCGGAGCCGGTCGAGCTCCCGGTCGTGCACGGTGATCAGCGCGCGGTCGTCGAGCGCGAAGTCGATGTGCCCGTCGATGAGGGAGGACAGGACCCCCGGCGGGTCGCCGGCCGCCTCCGCCACCCGGTGGCGGCCGCCGGTGAGCAGCCGTTCGCTGATGCCCACGAGGAGTTCGGCGAGCATCGCGTCCTTGCCCGCGAAGTGCCGGTACAGGCCGGGGCCGCTGATGCCCACCGCGGCCCCTATCTCGTCGACGCCGACCCCGTGGAACCCACGCGCGGCGAAGAGACGAGCGGCCTCACTGAGGATCTGCTCGCGACGGGTGGGGGCGGCCGCTCTGGTGCTCATGGGAAACCATTCTAGACAGGGCCGTTAGCGGTCGTTAACCTAAGCCCCACAAGCGTTAACGCTCATTAACACCGTGCACCGAGCAAGGGAGCTCGACCGATGCAGCAGGCACCAGTGCTGACGAGCGCCGCGGACCCGGCGTCCGAGGCCTGGCGGGCCAACGAGGCCGCCCACCGCGAGCTGGCCGAGGGCCTGCGCGCCCGGCTGGAGACAGCCCGGCTCGGCGGCGGCGAGAAGGCCCGCGCCCGCCACACCGCGCGCGGCAAGCTCCTCCCGCGCGACCGCGTGGACGCCCTCCTGGATCCCGGCTCGCCTTTCCTGGAGCTGGCCCCGCTGGCCGCCGAGGGCATGTACGGGGGCTCGGCCCCCGCCGCCGGTGTAATCGCGGGCATCGGCCGGGTCAGCGGCCGCGAGTGCGTGATCGTCGCGAACGACGCCACCGTCAAGGGCGGCACCTACTACCCGATGACCGTCAAGAAGCACCTGCGCGCCCAGGAAGTGGCCCTGGAGAACCGTCTCCCCTGCCTCTACCTGGTCGACTCGGGCGGCGCCTTCCTCCCCATGCAGGACGAGGTCTTCCCCGACCGGGAGCACTTCGGTCGCATCTTCTACAACCAGGCGCGCATGTCGGGGGCCGGCATCCCGCAGATCGCCGCCGTCCTCGGCTCGTGCACGGCCGGCGGCGCGTACGTGCCGGCGATGAGCGACGAGGCCGTCATCGTCCGCGGCCAGGGCACGATCTTCCTCGGCGGCCCGCCGCTGGTGAAGGCCGCCACCGGCGAGGTGGTCACGGCCGAGGAGCTGGGCGGCGGCGAGGTCCACTCCCGCGTCTCCGGGGTGACCGACCACCTCGCGGAGGACGACGCGCACGCGCTGCGGATCGTACGGAACATCGTGGCGACCCTCCCCGAGCGCGGGGCCCTGCCCTGGTCGGTCGAGGCGCCGGAAGAGCCCAAGGTGGACCCGTACGGGCTCTACGGCGCGGTCCCCGTCGACTCGCGCACCCCGTACGACGCCCGCGAGATCATCGCGCGGATCGTGGACGGCTCCCGCTTCCAGGAGTTCAAGGCGGAGTTCGGGCAGACGCTGGTCACCGGCTTCGCCCGGATCCACGGCCACCCGGTCGGGATCATCGCCAACAACGGCATCCTCTTCTCCGAATCCGCCCAGAAGGGCGCGCACTTCATCGAGCTGTGCGACCAGCGCGGGATCCCGCTGCTGTTCCTCCAGAACATCTCGGGCTTCATGGTCGGCCGCGACTACGAGGCGGGCGGCATCGCCAAGCACGGCGCCAAGATGGTCACGGCCGTGGCCTGCGCCCGGGTGCCGAAGCTGACCGTGGTCGTCGGCGGTTCGTACGGCGCGGGCAACTACTCGATGTGCGGGCGCGCCTACTCGCCCCGCTTCCTGTGGATGTGGCCCAACGCCAAGATCTCCGTGATGGGCGGCGAGCAGGCGGCCTCGGTCCTGGCCACCGTCAAGCGGGACCAGATCGAGGGCGCCGGCCAGGACTGGCCGGCCGGGGACGAGGAGGCCTTCAAGGCCCCGGTCCGCGCCCAGTACGAGGAGCAGGGCAACGCGTACTACGCGACCGCCCGGCTGTGGGACGACGGGGTCATCGACCCCATGGAGACCCGGCAGGTGCTGGGACTGGCCCTGACCGCGTGCGCGAACGCCCCGCTGGGCGACTCCGCTTTCGGCATCTTCCGTATGTGACGTGATGTGACGTGAGGACCTCTTCGATGTTCAGCACTGTTCTGGTCGCGAACCGGGGCGAGATCGCGGTACGGGTCATCCGCACGCTGCGGCAGCTCGGCATCCGCTCCGTGGCCGTCTTCAGCGACGCGGACGCGGACGCCCGGCACGTACGGGAGGCCGACACGGCCGTCCGGATCGGCCCGGCGGCGGCCGCGGAGAGCTACCTGTCGGTGGAGCGGCTGCTGGAGGCGGCCCGCCGCACCGGCGCCGAGGCCGTCCACCCCGGCTACGGCTTCCTCGCGGAGAACGCGGCCTTCGCGGCGGCGTGCGCCGACGCCGGACTGGCCTTCATCGGGCCGCCCGCCTCGGCGATCTCCCTGATGGGCGACAAGATCCGCGCCAAGGAGACGGTGAAGGCGGCCGGGGTCCCGGTCGTCCCGGGCTCCTCGGGCAGCGGGCTCTCGGACGCCGAGCTGGTCGCCGCCTCGCGGGAGATCGGCATGCCGGTGCTGCTCAAGCCCTCGGCGGGCGGCGGCGGCAAGGGCATGCGGCTGGTGCGCGACGAGGCGGTGCTGGCCGAGGAGATCGCGGCCGCCCGCCGCGAGGCCCGCTCCTCGTTCGGCGACGACACCCTGCTGGTCGAGCGGTGGATCGACCGGCCGCGGCACATCGAGATCCAGGTGCTGGCGGACTCCCACGGGAACGTGGTCCACCTCGGCGAGCGGGAGTGCTCCCTCCAGCGGCGCCACCAGAAGGTGATCGAGGAGGCCCCGTCGGTCCTGCTGACGCCGGAGCTGCGGGCGTCGATGGGCGCGGCGGCCGTGGAGGCCGCCCGCTCGTGCGGGTACGTCGGCGCGGGCACGGTGGAGTTCATCGTCCCGGGCGGGGACCCGTCCTCGTACTACTTCATGGAGATGAACACCCGGCTCCAGGTCGAGCACCCGGTGACCGAGCTGGTCACCGGCCTGGACCTGGTGGAACAGCAGCTGCGGGTCGCGGCGGGCGGCGCCCTGGGCCTCGACCAGGCCGACGTCGTGCTGACCGGCCACGCGATCGAGGCCCGCGTCTGCGCGGAGGACCCGGCCCGCGGGTTCCTGCCGTCGGGCGGTACGGTCCTGGCCCTCGCGGAGCCGTCGGGCGGCCCGGTCCGCACGGACTCCGGCCTGCTGGCGGGCGTCCCGGTGGGCTCCACGTACGACCCGATGCTGTCCAAGGTCATCGCGTACGGCCCGGACCGGGCCACCGCCCTGCGGGTGCTGCGGGGCGCGCTCGCCGACACCGTGATCCTGGGCGTCCAGACCAACACCGGGTTCCTGCGGCGGCTCCTCGCCCACCCGGACGTGGTCTCGGGCAACCTGGACACCGGCCTGGTCGAGCGGGACCTCCCCTCGCTCCTCCCGGACGGCGTTCCGCCGGAGGTGTACGCGGCGGCCGCGCTGCTGTCCCGGCCGCCCGCCCCCGCGGGCGGCGGCTGGAGCGACCCCTTCGACGCGCCGAACGGCTGGCGCCTGGGCGGCACCCCCGCCTGGACGGTCCACCACTTCCGCCTCCCGGGCCAGGACCCGGTACGGGTCGAGACCCGGCCGGCCGGGACGGATCCGGCCTCGCCGGCGTTCGAGACGCGGGGTCCGGGGCAGAGCGGCGGCGCACCCGCCCGCGCCCGGATCGCGGCCCGCACCCCCGACACCGTCACGGTCGAGCTGGACGGCGTCACCCACCGGTTCAGCCACGCCGCCTCCCCGGAGGGGACTTGGCTGGGCCGCGACGGCGACAGCTGGCACGTCCAGGACCACGACCCCGTGGCGGCGGCGCTCGGCGGCCGGGGCCAGGGCGGCGCCGGAACCCTCGCCGCGCCCATGCCGGGCACCGTCACCGTCGTCAAGGTGGCCGTCGGGGACGAGGTCGTGGCCGGTCAGAGCCTGCTCGTCGTGGAGGCGATGAAGATGGAGCACGTCATCTCCGCCCCGCACGCCGGCACCGTCACCGAACTCGACGTCACCCCCGGCACCACCGTCGCCATGGACCAGGTCCTGGCCGTGGTGACCCCGGACGAGGAGGAGGGCCGGTGAACGGGCTCCCCATGAAGGTCCCCGCCCCCGGCCTCCCGGCCCGGGTGCGCATCCACGAGGTGGGTGCCCGCGACGGCCTGCAGAACGAGAAGGCGGCCGTACCCACCGCCGTCAAGGCGGAGTTCGTCCACCGCCTCGCCGCGGCCGGCCTGACCACCATCGAGGCCACCAGCTTCGTGCACCCCAGGTGGGTGCCCCAGCTCGCCGACGCCGAGGAGCTCTTCCCGCTCCTGGCGGACGTGGACGCGGCGCTCCCCGTCCTGGTCCCCAACGAGCGCGGGCTGGACCGCGCGCTCGCCCTCGGGGCCACCCGCATCGCGGTGTTCGGCTCGGCCACCGAGACCTTCGCGTCCCGCAACCTCAACCGCACGGTCGCCGAGTCCCTCGCCATGTTCGAGCCCGTCGTGGCCCGGGCCCGTCAGGACGGCGCCCACGTCCGCGGCTACCTCTCGATGTGCTTCGGCGACCCGTGGGAGGGGCCGGTCCCGCTCCCCCAGGTCGTCTCCGTCGCCAAGGCCCTCCTGGACCTCGGCTGCGACGAGCTGAGCCTCGGCGACACCATCGGCGTCGCGACCCCGGGCCACGTCCAGGCGCTGCTGGAGGGCCTGAACGACGCGGGCGTCGCCACCGACCGGATCGGCGTGCACTTCCACGACACCTACGGCCAGGCCCTGTCCAACACCCTCGCCGCGCTCCGGCACGGCGTGACCACCGTCGACGCGTCCGCCGGAGGCCTCGGCGGATGCCCGTACGCGAAGAGCGCCACCGGGAACCTCGCCACCGAGGACCTGGTGTGGATGCTCGACGGCCTCGGCATCGAAACCGGGGTCGATCTGGCCGCCCTCACCGCCACGAGCGTGTGGATGGCCGAACAGCTGGGCCGGCCCAGCCCCTCCCGCACCGTCCGCGCCCTCTCCCACAAGGAGTAGCCACACCATGCCCCTCGACCACCGGCTCACCCCCGAGCACGAGGAACTCCGCCGCACCGTCGAAGAGTTCGCGCACGACGTCGTCGCGCCGAAGATCGGCGACCTGTACGAACGGCACGAGTTCCCGTACGAGATCGTCCGCGAGATGGGCCGCATGGGCCTGTTCGGCCTGCCCTTCCCGGAGGAGTACGGCGGCATGGGCGGCGACTACCTCGCCCTCGGCATCGCCTTGGAGGAGCTCGCCCGCGTCGACTCCTCCGTCGCCATCACCCTGGAGGCCGGGGTCTCGCTCGGCGCCATGCCCCTCTACCTCTTCGGCTCCGAGGAGCAGAAGACCCAGTGGCTGCCGAAGCTGTGCTCCGGCGAGGTCCTGGGCGCCTTCGGGCTGACCGAGCCGGGGGCGGGCAGCGACGCCGGCGGCACCCGCACCACGGCGGTGCGCGACGGCGACGAGTGGGTGATCAACGGCTCCAAGTGCTTCATCACCAACTCCGGTACGGACATCACGGGCCTGGTCACCGTGACGGCCGTGACCGGCCGTACGGCGGACGGCCGCCCCGAGATCTCCTCGATCATCGTCCCGTCCGGCACCCCGGGCTTCACGGTCGCCGCCCCGTACTCCAAGGTCGGCTGGAACTCCTCGGACACCCGTGAGCTGTCCTTCGCCGACGTACGGGTGCCCCTGGCCAACCTGGTCGGCGCGGAGGGCCGCGGCTACGCGCAGTTCCTGCGGATCCTCGACGAGGGCCGCATCGCCATCTCCGCCCTGGCGACGGGCCTCGCCCAGGGCTGCGTGGACGAGTCGGTGAAGTACGCCAGGGAGCGGCACGCGTTCGGCAAGGCCATCGGCGACAACCAGGCCATCCAGTTCAAGCTCGCGGACATGGAGATGCGCGCCCACATGGCCCGCGTCGGCTGGCGCGACGCGGCCTCCCGGCTGGTGGCGGGCGAGCCGTTCAAGAAGGAGGCGGCCATCGCGAAGCTGTACTCCTCGACGGTGGCCGTGGACAACGCCCGCGAGGCCACCCAGATCCACGGCGGCTACGGGTTCATGAACGAGTACCCGGTGGCCCGCATGTGGCGCGACTCCAAGATCCTGGAGATCGGCGAGGGCACCAGCGAGGTCCAGCGCATGCTGATCGCCCGCGAGCTGGGCTTCTCCGCCTGACCGCGCCCCGATCCGCCCTCTCCCCCGATCCGCGTGCGGACCGGGGGAGAGCCGTTTCCGGGACCCTCGGCCCGCCGTTTCCAGGGCCCTCGACCGTCCGTTTCCGGGGCCCTCGACCGGTCGTCTCCGCGATCCTCGACCGGTCGCGGCCGGGCCTTCGCGCCCGCCAGGAGGTCCGCCGGGAGGCCCGCCCCCCTTCACCTAGTCCAGCAAAGGTTAGGCTAACCTTCCCTCCAAACGGCCAGCGGCCGCCCTGACGCACGAAAGCGGACATCGACATGCCCAAGTCGCGGACCTCCCCCCTCACCCGTCGCGGCTTCATCGCCGCCGGTGGCGCCCTCGGCCTCGTCGCGGCGCTCGCCGCGTGCGGCGGCAACGACTCGGCGAAGGGCGGCGGCGGCAAGGACAAGGGCGCGACCGCCTCGGGCCCCTGGACGTTCAAGGACGACCTCGGGGTGGACGTGAGCACCAAGTCCACGCCGAAGAGCATCGTCGCCTTCACCGGCACCGCCGCCGCGCTCCACGACTACGGCGTCCCGGTCAAGGGCGTCTTCGGCCCGACCAAGACCGCCGACGGCAAGCCGGACGTCCAGGCCGGCTCGCTGGACATATCCCAGGTCGAGATCCTCGGGAACGTCTACGACCAGTTCAACGTCGAGAAGTACGCCTCCCTCCAGCCCGACCTCCTCGTCACCAACACCTGGGACGGCAGCTACTGGTACGTCCCGGAGGCCTCCAAGGACAAGATCATGAAGCTGGCCCCGGCCGCCGCGATCAGCGTCGGCAAGGACGCCACCATGGACAAGGCCCTCCAGCGCACCGCCGACCTCGCCAAGTCCCTCGGCGCGGACATGGAGGCCGGGAAGACGGTCGACGCGAAGGCCCGCTTCGAGGCCGCCGCCGAGAAGGTCCGCCAGGCCACCAAGGCCAACCCGGGCATCAAGGTGCTGGCCGGTTCCGGCTACCCGCAGGTCTTCTACGCCTCCACCCCGAAGACCTCCGCCGACCTGAGCTACTTCCAGCAGCTCGGCGTCGAGTTCATCGTCCCGGACAAGCTGGACGAGGGCGACTTCTTCGAGAGCCTCAGCTGGGAGAACGCCGGCAAGTACAAGGCCGACGTCATCCTGCTCGACAACCGCAGCAGCGCCCTGCAGCCCGAGACCCTGGGCAAGGAGAAGCCCACCTGGGCCGAGCTCCCCGCGGTCAAGGCCGGCCAGGTCGCCCCCCGCGTGACCGAGCCGATCTACTCGTACGACAAGTGCGCCCAGATCCTGGAGGACCTCGCGAAGTCCATCCAGAGCGCCAAGAAGGTCAGCTGACCTCCCCTCCGTTCGGGCCGGCGTCCCGGCAGGCGCCGACGCGTTCCTCCTGTACGAGGCCGTCGGCGCCCGCCGGGCTCAGCTCCAGGGCACGCCCGGCGCCCGGTGGAAGTTCACCTCCTGCGCGTCCAGCCGGGGCCCCTGCGCCGCGAGCCGCCGCCGGTAGTCGTCCCAGCCGAGCGACCCGGCCTGCGACCACCCCAGCTCGGCCAGCCCGAGCACCCGCGGGAACGCCATGTACTCCCAGTCCGCCCGGGTCGCGATGGTCTCCGTCCAGAGCGGGGCCTCCACCCCCAGCACCGCGGACTCCGGCACCCCGGCCAGGTAGGCGCCCGGGTTCCAGGAGTACGCCCGCTCGACCGGCACGTGGCCGGCCCACGCCAGGCCGGGCTTCGTCGCCGCGTCGTACTTCATGTCCAGGTACAGCCGGTCCGCCGGCGACAGGATCACCGGGTGGCCCGCCTTCGCGGCCGCCACCACCCCCGCCTTCTCCGCCGCCGGCGTCTTGTCGTGGCCCCAGTACTGGAGGACCGCCCCCTCGGCGGGCCGGGCCGCCGCCAGCTGGTGCCAGGCGACCACCGTCTTGCCGTGCTTGGCGACCACCGCCTGGGCCCGGTCCATGAAGGCCGCGTAGTCCGCCGCCGGCGTCGTGTGCGCCTCGTCGCCGCCGATGTGCAGGTAGCGCCCGGGCGTCAGCTCCGCCAGCTCGCCGAGCACCTCGTCGACGAACTCGTACGTCCGCTCCCGGGCCACGCACAGCGAGCTGAAGCCGACCTTGATCCCGGTGTACCGCTCGGGGGCCTTGCCGTCGCAGTTCAGCTCCGGGTACGAGGACAGTGCCGCGTTCACGTGCCCCGGCATGTCGATCTCCGGGACCACGTCCACATACCGCTCCCCCGCGTACGCCACCAGCTCGCGGTACTCCTCCTTGGTCCAGTACCCGCCGGGCCCGCCGCCGACCTCGCTGCCGCCGCCGTGCTCCGCGAGCCGCGGCCAGGAGTCGACCGCCAGGCGCCACCCCTGGTCGTCGGTCAGGTGCACGTGCAGGGTGTTGACCTTGTACTGGGCGAGCTGGTCGACGTACCGCTTCACCTGCTCCACCGTGAAGAAGTGCCGGGCGATGTCGATCATGGCCCCTCGGTACGCGAACCTCGGCCGGTCCTCGACCGTCCCGCCCGGCACCGTGCCGGGCCCGGCCGCCGGGACCAGTTGCCGCAGCGTCTGCCCCGCGTGGAAGAGCCCGGCGGGGGTCCGCGCGGTGAGGGTGATCCCCTCGGGGGCGGATTCCAGGCGGTAGCCCTCGTCCCCCACCCCCTCCGCCTCCTCGTCGAGCCGGAGCCGGATGCCGTCCCCGGCCGCCCCGTCGACCACGGGCAGCGGCAGCCCGCTCGGGCCGCGCAGTTGCTCCGCCAGGAGCTCGCCGAGCTGCCGGACCTCCTCGTCGGGGGCCGGTCCGGTACGGATCACCGTGCCGGCCCCGAAGGCGTACCCGGGACCTTGGGCGCGGGCGGAGGCGGGCGCCGGCAACAGCCGTTCGAAGGGGGCGAGGACGACGGGGGGATCGTCGCCGGGCCGGGCGTCGTCACCGCGGGCGGCGGTGCAGGAGACCGCGGCGCCGAACGTGCCGAGGACGAGGAGGGTGCCGAGCGTGCGTCGCAGGACTCTCATGCAGCCAGGTATAGGCCAAGTGGGCCGCGCCGGCCGGTACAGGAATCCCCGGAGGGCGGAAATCATCCAGAAGGACCGCACGGCGAAGTCGCCGTCCCACTGCGCGCGGCGAACACCCGGCAGTCCGTTTTGCGGCGTTTCTGGCCGGATCCATCCATTCCGCTGGTACAGACCAGAGGGATCCTGCCCGATTCCGGGCAGGATTTTTGCATTCACTTTCACGAGACGCCACTATCTACGAGTGCTCGATCGCCGTCCGTCGCACGACGACCTCGTCGACCACCTGGTGCGCAGCACCGCGCTCCAGCGCGGCGAGGCCGCCCGGGTGGTACTCGACGTACTCGCGTACTTCGACGAGACGACCGAGGAGTTCGTCCGCCGCCGCCACCGGGAACTGCAGTCCGGCGGAGCGGTGAACGCGGAGATCTTCGAGCGGATCGCGACGGAACTGCCGTACCGCGCCGTGGCGCCGCCGGAGCTCTCGCTCCGGCAACTGCGCCGCATCGTCTACGGCTGAGCACGGACACCGGACTTCAGGAGGGGCAACACCGTATGTGCGGAATCGTGGGATACATCGGCAAGCGTGACGTGGCACCGCTGCTGCTGGAGGGTCTGCAGCGGCTGGAATACCGCGGATACGACTCGGCGGGCATCGTGGTCAACAGCCCGAAGGCCAGCACCCTGAAGGTCGTCAAGGCCAAGGGCCGGGTCCGCGAGCTGGAGTCCCGCGTGCCCAAGCGCTTCGCCGGCACCACCGGCATCGCCCACACCCGCTGGGCCACGCACGGCGCCCCGAGCGACATCAACTCCCACCCGCACCTGGACCCGGAGAACAAGGTCGCCGTCGTCCACAACGGCATCGTCGACAACGCCTCCGAGCTGCGCGCGAAGCTGGAGGGCGAGGGCGTGGTCTTCGTCTCGGAGACCGACACCGAGGTCATCGTCCACCTGGTCGCCCGCTCGCAGGCGGACTCCCTGGAGGAGAAGGTCCGCGAGGCGCTGAAGGTCATCGAGGGCACCTACGGCATCGCCGTCATGCACTCCGACTTCGCCGACCGGATCGTCGTCGCCCGCAACGGCTCCCCGGTCGTCCTCGGCATCGGCGAGAAGGAGATGTTCGTCGCGTCGGACGTAGCCGCGCTGGTCGCCCACACCCGCCAGGTCGTCACCCTCGGCGACGGCGAGATGGCCACCCTGAAGGCCGACGACTTCCGCACCTACACGACGACCGGCACGACCACGACCGCCACCCCGGAGACCGTGGAGTGGGAGGCCGCCTCGTACGACATGGGCGGCCACGACACGTACATGCACAAGGAGATCTCCGAGCAGCCCGATGCGGTCGACCGCGTGCTGCGCGGCCGGATCGACGACCGCTTCTCCACCGTCCACCTCGGCGGCTTGAACCTGGACCCGCGCGAGGCGCGCGGCATCCGCCGGGTCAAGATCCTGGGCTGCGGCACCTCCTACCACGCCGGCATGATCGGCGCCGGTCTGATCGAGGGCATGGCCCGGATCCCCGCGGACGCCGAGCCGGCCTCCGAGTTCCGCTACCGCAACCCGGTCGTGGACCCCGACACCCTCTACATCGCGGTCTCGCAGTCCGGTGAGACGTACGACGTCCTCGCGGCCGTGCAGGAGCTCAAGCGCAAGGGCGCCCGCGTCCTCGGCGTGGTCAACGTCGTCGGTTCCGCGATCGCCCGCGAGGCGGACGGCGGCGTGTACGTGCACGCCGGCCCCGAGGTCTGCGTCGTCTCCACCAAGTGCTTCACCAACACGGTGGTGGCCTTCGCGCTGCTCGCCGTGCACCTGGGCCGCATCCGCGACCTGTCGGTCACCGACGGCAAGCGGATCATCGAGGGCCTGCGCAAGCTGCCCGCGCAGATCCAGGAGGTCCTCGAGGGCGAGGAGGAGATCAAGAAGCTGGCGGCCGAGTACGCCGAGGCCAAGTCGATGATGTTCATCGGCCGGGTGCGCGGCTACCCCGTGGCCCTGGAGGCCTCGCTGAAGCTCAAGGAGATCTCCTACATCCACGCCGAGGCCTACCCGGCCTCCGAGCTCAAGCACGGGCCGCTCGCGCTCATCGAGCCGGCGATGCCGACCGTCGCGATCGTCCCCGACGACGACCTGCTGGACAAGAACCGCGCGGCGCTGGAGGAGATCAAGGCCCGCAGCGGCCGGATCCTGGCGGTCGCCCACCGCGAGCAGGAGAAGGCCGACCACACGATCCTCGTGCCCAAGAACGAGGACGAGCTGGACCCGATCCTGATGGGCATCCCGCTCCAACTGCTCGCCTACCACACCGCCCTGGCCCTGGGCCGGGACATCGACAAGCCGCGCAACCTGGCGAAGTCCGTCACCGTCGAGTAGCCACCGCACCGGCCGGGCGGGGCGCGCGAGCGCGCCGATCAGGCCGGGCGGGCACGACGCAGGGAACGGCCCCCGGGACACCCCGGGGGCCGTTCCGCGTTCCGGGCCGTCGCGCCCGCCCGGCCGGTGCCGCTCCGCTCAGCTCGCGGCGACCGCGCTCCGGTTCGCGGCCCTGCCCCGGCCGACCGCCATCGGCCAGTGCGCCAGGGCCGCGGTGGCCCCGTACCAGGCCAGCAGCCCGGCGACCGCCGCCACCCAGCCGGCGGCCTTGCCCAGCACGCCGATGTCCGCGAAAGCGCCGATCGCCAGGAGCAGCAGCGAGAGGGTGAACAGGCCGTACACGCCCTGCCCGAACAGCCCGCTCGCGGCGCCCACGGTGAGGGTGATGCCCAGCAGCACGAACAGGAGCAGGAACGTTCCGGCCGCGTCCGCCGAAACCTTCCCGTCCGCTCCCGCGGCCCAGGTGAACCAGAAGGCTCCGAGGCCCGCGAACGCCGTACCGTTGAAGCCGTCGCCGCCGCGGAACTCGAGGATTCCGAGGACGAACAGGGCGAGACCGCCGACGTACGTCGCGAGCGACACGGAGCCGGCGGCGGTCACACCGTCGATGACGCCGGTGTGACCGATGCCGAATGCCAGAAGGGTGAGACCCAGGGCGATGTGCCCGAGGGTCGAAGTCGAGGCCGTGCTTCCCGCAGAGACACCGTTGTCCACGGCGGGCTCCCTTCGATCTGCAGTTGTTTGCTGCGTCCCAGCGGCATTTATCTACCCTTTACATGGACGCACAACCACACAAGCGCCGTACAACCGGTTACGGAATGACAACGACCGGTCGCTGTGCGCGCTTGGCCAGCCGGCCCGCCACCGATCCGAAGATCCGGCCGACGATCCCGTGCGTGGAGCCGACCACGATGGCGTCGGCCGAATACTCCCGGCCGACCTCCTCCAGCTCATGGCAGATGTCCCCACCGCGCTCGACCAGGATCCATGGCACTTCCGCCAGGTAGTCCGCGCAGGCGAGCTCCAGCCCGAGCACCTCGGTGCGGTGGTCGGGTACGTCCACGAAGACGGGCGGCTCGCAGCCGGCCCACACGGTGGTGGGCAGCCGGTTGGCCACGTGGACGATGATCAGGCCGGATCCGGAACGTCTCGCCATGCCGATGGCGTAAGCGAGCGCGCGTTCACTGGACGTGGAGCCGTCGAATCCCACGACGACCCCGTGCCGGAAGGCCGGATCACAGGGAAGGCGCGTCTGTTCCACCGCGCGCACATCGGCGGCCGACGCGGGGTCGGCGAGGCGTTTGCGCTTGCGGTCCGCGGGTTCGGAGAATTCGTGACCGGCCATGGGTGTCTCGGCGAGGAGGTCCTTGGAGGAAGCGACAGGGGGAAAGTGGCGACACTGTGTGACGGAGCTCTGTCCGGGAAGCATCTTCCCAAGCCCATACCCACCAGGGTACGGCGACACCCTGATCCTGCACAGGGCTTGCCGCCCCTGGAGAGCGTCCCAGGGAGCATGCCGGAGCGAGCGCTCCTTGGCAATGACCGCTGTCCCCTACAGCCAGTGACGAGTTGGGGCGGAGCCACCCGTGCGACGCAGTGACCGAGGCCCGTCGCGACGCGTTGGACATGCGTCCGACCGTCCAGGAAGAGCCCGCAGGGAGTACGCCGTGCCCGGCCATCCGGTTCACCCCGTCCAGCCCGCCCGGCGGACGCAGTCCGCCCCGTTCGCCGACACGACCCCACCTTCCGCCCCCGCCCCGCGATCCCCCCTCCACCCGTCCGCGCACCGCCCCGGACACCCCCACGACGACCCCGCGGGCGACGTCGTGCGCTGGGCCGCCTTCAGCTGCCTGCTCGTCCCGGTGGTGCTCGTCGTCTACGGGACCTCTTACGGCGGGGCCGCCGCCGCGACCCTCGGGCTGCTCGTCGTCACGGCCGCGTGCCGGGCGATGCTGCGCTACTCGGAGAAGGCGGACCGGGCCGCGGCGCGGGTCCTGGCGGAGGCGCGCACGCCGTCCGTCCACCGCGGCCGGCACTCCCGCTCCGGGACGGGAAGCCACCGCGGCTGCCACGGTTCCGACACGGTGCCCCCGCAGGACTGACTCATTCGTACATCCACACCCGCATGTTTTAAGCCAACTTCCCCGCAGGGTCCCCCCCTTGCCGGAATGTCCCCCCGTTCCCCCTACCACCAGCGACGACGGAGCCCGGGGGGCGCCGTGACCGTACGGGTACTGGCCATGGCCGGACAGCGCGCTTCCCACCCGGGTAGCGGAGTGGAACGCTTCCTGATCGAATGCTTTTCGCCAAGTTGCCAAGTCGACATAGCGCTGCGTGCTGAACTTGTCACGCCGACACCACGGGACGCAGTAGATTCGATCATGTATTTACGGCGGGGGATCCACGTGCAAGGCCGAGGGGAAACGTGCAGGTGCGACCAGACCAAGGAGTCGCGACACCCAAGGGGGGCTTAGCGCCATGAGCCAGGATTCCACCGCCGTCGTCGCAGACGCCGGCCGGAAGCTCGCGGGGCGTCGCCGCAGGGAGATCGTCGCGGTGCTGCTCTTCAGCGGCGGACCGATCTTCGAGAGCTCCATTCCACTTTCCGTGTTCGGCATCGACCGGCAGGACGCGGGAGTTCCACGCTACCGACTGCTCGTGTGCGCCGGTGAGGACGGTCCGCTCAGGACCACCGGCGGACTCGAACTGACCGCGCCATACGGGTTGGAGGCGATCGCCCGGGCAGGCACGGTCGTCGTGCCCGCCTGGCGTTCCATCACCTCACCGCCGCCGCCCGAGGCGCTCGACGCGCTGCGTCTGGCGCACGAGGAGGGGGCCCGGATCGTCGGACTGTGCACGGGGGCCTTCGTGCTCGCCGCCGCCGGTCTGCTGGACGGCCGGCCCGCGACGACGCACTGGATGTACGCGCCGACGCTGGCCAAGCGGTACCCGTCCGTGCACGTCGATCCGCGCGAACTGTTCGTCGACGACGGCGACGTGCTCACGTCCGCGGGCACGGCGGCCGGAATCGACCTCTGCCTGCACATCGTGCGCACGGACCACGGCAGCGAGGCGGCCGGGGCCCTGGCCCGCAGGCTCGTCGTGCCGCCGCGCCGGACGGGCGGCCAGGAACGCTACCTCGACCGGTCGCTGCCGGAGGAGATCGGCGCCGACCCGCTGGCCGAGGTCGTCGCCTGGGCGCTGGAGCACCTCCACGAGCAGTTCGACGTGGAAACCCTGGCGGCCCGGGCCTACATGAGCCGGCGCACGTTCGACCGGCGCTTCCGCTCGCTGACCGGCAGCGCGCCGCTGCAGTGGCTGATCACCCAGCGGGTGCTCCAGGCACAGCGGCTGCTGGAGACGTCCGACTACTCGGTCGACGAGGTCGCCGGGCGCTGCGGGTTCCGCTCGCCGGTCGCCCTGCGCGGTCACTTCCGGCGGCAGCTGGGGTCCTCCCCGGCCGCCTACCGCTCCGCCTACCGGGCACGCCGCCCGCAGGCGGAGGTGGCGCAGGTCTCCGACATCTCGGGGGGACCCCTGCCGCACCAGCGCACTCCGCAGCCCCAGCGGGCGGCGGCGGCCCTGGCCGCCGCGGGCCCGACGGTGACGGAGCTGTACGCCCCGGGCCGCGTCCTGCGGGAACACGCGTAACCCCCACCACGGGTACGTGAGGCGAAGGTCCTCCGTCGGTCACTGCCGACGGGGGACCTTCCGCTTGTGCGGTTCCGGCCCGGAGGGACCGCATAAGGTGGGACACATGAACGATCGCATGGTGTGGATCGACTGCGAGATGACCGGGCTCTCGTTGACGGACGACGCACTTATCGAGGTGGCCGCACTGGTCACCGACTCGGAGCTCAACGTGCTCGGCGACGGCGTGGACATCGTGATCCGCCCGCCGGACGCCGCACTGGAGACCATGCCCGACGTGGTGCGCGCGATGCACACCTCCTCCGGACTGCTCGACGAGCTGGCCGGCGGGACCACCCTCGCGGATGCCGAGGCGCAGGTCCTGGCCTACGTACGGGAACACGTGAAGGAGCCGCGCAAGGCGCCCCTCTGCGGGAACTCGGTCGGCACGGACCGCGGTTTCCTGCTGCGCGACATGGCCGCGCTGGAGGGCTACATGCACTACCGGATCGTGGACGTGTCCTCGGTCAAGGAGCTGGCGCGCCGCTGGTACCCCAGGGCCTACTTCAACAGTCCGCCGAAGAACGGCAACCACCGGGCGCTCGCGGACATCAAGGACTCGATCGCCGAGCTGCGCTACTACCGCGAGGCGGTCTTCGTGCCGCAGCCCGGGCCGGACTCGGACACGGCGAAGTCCATCGCCGCCAAGCACGTCGTGCCGGGGCTGTAGGGCCGCACCGGCGGGGCCCACCGGAGGCGGGCGCGGGAAAAGGGTGGAGCGAGCACCCTCCCGGACCCTGTACGCTTTTCTTCGGCCGGTCGGTTATCCGACCGGACATGGTGGGTGTAGCTCAGTTGGTAGAGCACCTGGTTGTGGTCCAGGTGGCCGCGGGTTCAAGTCCCGTCACTCACCCTGTGGGAAGGCCCCGGTACGCGAAAGCGGACCGGGGCCTTCCGCGTGCCCGGTCCGGGGTCCGTGCCCGGTCCGGGGTCCGTGCCCGGTCCGGGGTCCGTGCCCGGTACCGCGTCAGGATGACTCCCGGACGACGAGGCTGTTCGGCAGCACGACCGCGGTCACGCCCGGGCCGTCCCCGTCCGTCGCGCCCGGTTCCCCCGTGGGCCGCGGCCTCCCCGCGATGCGGTCCAGCAGCAGCCGCGTCATGGTCCGGCCCATCTCCTCGATCGGCTGCCGGACGCTGGTCAGCGGCGGGTCCATGTGGCGGGCCACCACCGAGTCGTCGAAGCCGACCAGCGCCACGTCCTGCGGGATCCGGCGGCCGGCGGCGCGCAGCTCGAACCGGGCCCCCGCCGCCATGACGTCGGAGGCGGCGAAGACGGCGTCGAGGGCGGGCCTGCGGTCCAGGAGCTCGCGCATGGCCCGGCGGCCGCCGTCCTCGGTGAAGTCGCCGACCGAGACCAGTTCCGCGTCGACGGGGTGTCCGGCGGCCGCCAGGGCCTGCCGGTAGCCGTCCAGGCGGCACTGGGCCCCGTACACGTCCAGCGGGCCGGTGATCGTGGCGATCGCGCGGCGGCCCCGCCCGAGGAGGTGGCGTACGGCCTCGGCGGCGCCCGCGAGGTTGTCGGAGTCCACGCTCGGCAGCGTCTCGTCGGCCGAGCGGCGGCCGCTGATCACGGTGGGGATGCCCAGCTCGGCCAGCAGCTCGGGCAGCGGGTCGCCGGCGTGGACGGAGACGAGCAGCACCCCGTCGACGCGGTGGCCGGAAAGGTACTGCGCCAGGCGGCGCCGCTCGCGATCGCTGCCGGCCAGGGTGAGCACGAGCTGCACGTCGGTCTCTGCGAGGGCGGCGCCGACCCCGCGGACCACGTCGGAGAAGTACGGCTCGGCGAAGAAGCGGGCCTCGGGCTCGGGGATCACGAGGGCGATGGCGTCGGTGCGGTTGGCCGCGAGGGCCCGGGCCGCGCGGTTGGGTACGTACGCCAGCTCGGCCACGGCCGCCTCCACGGCGGCCCTGGTGTGCTCGCTGACCTTGGAGGATCCGTTGATCACCCGGGAGACCGTGCCGCGCCCGACTCCGGCGCGCGCCGCGACCTCCTCCAGGGTCGGCCGTCCCCCACTGCGCCCGTGCCCGTTCATGGCTTCCTCCCGGTTGTGAATCTACCCCTTGACGACTGTGGGAGCGCTCCCACACTGTGTCACACGACACCCGGCACGTTTCGTCCTTCAGGGAGGATGCACATGGGAGCCCACACCCGAGCCCGAAGAACCCTTTGCACGGCAGGCACCGCGTTGGGGGCGGCGGCCCTGCTGCTCGCGGGGTGTGCGCAGGACCCGGCCGAGAAGCCCGAGCCGGGAGCCCCGGCCGACGGCAAGACGAAGACGACACTGACCGTCGGGGTCTTCGGGGCCTTCGGGCTCCAGGAGGCCGGTCTCTACGACGAGTACACGGCGCAGAACCCCGGCATCCGCATCGAGCAGACCTCCATCGAGCGGAACGAGAACTACTACCCGCAGCTCCTCACCCACCTGGGCACCGGGAGCGGGCTCGCCGACATCCAGGCCGTCGAGGTCAACAACATCGCCGAGATCACCGCCACCCAGGCGGACAAGCTGGTGGACCTGGGCAAGGCGGCGGGCGTGGACAAGTCCGCGTACCTGCCGTGGAAGTGGGCCCAGGGCACGGCGAAGGGCGGGTCGACGGTCGCCCTCGGGACGGACATCGGCCCGCAGGGCATCTGCTACCGCAAGGACCTCTTCGCGGCGGCCGGGCTGCCCACCGACCGGGCGGCGGTCGGGGCGCTGTGGGCGGGCGACTGGAACAAGTACCTGGAGGCGGGCAAGGCCTACAAGGCGAAGGCCGGCGAGGGCAAGGCGTTCGTCGACTCGGCGTCGGGCGTGATGGCGGCGGTGACGGGAAGCAGCGCGCAGCGGTACTACGACGAGCAGGGCAAGGTCGTCTACAAGACCAACCCGGCGGTGCGCGGCGCGTTCGACCTCGCTGCCTCCTTCGCGACCGAGGGGCTCAGCGCCAAGCTCCAGCAGTTCACCCCGTCCTGGGACCAGGGCTTCTCCAACGGCAACTTCGCGACGGTCTCCTGCCCGGCCTGGATGCTCGGCTACATCCAGGACAAGGCCGGTCCGGCCGGGAAGGACAAGTGGGACGTGGCGCCGGCGCCGAAACCGAGCAACTGGGGCGGCTCCTTCCTCGTGGTGCCCAAGGCGGGCAAGCACGCCGAGGAGGCGGCGAAGCTCGCGGCCTGGCTGACGGCTCCCGCGCAGCAGGCGAAGCTGTTCGAGAAGCGGGGCAGTTTCCCGAGCGCGAGCGCCGCGTACAAGCTCCCGGTGGTGTCGGGCGCGCAGCACGCGTACTTCGGGGGCGCCCCGATCGGCGAGATCTTCGCGCGGGCGGCGGAGGGCGTGCCGGTGACGGTGATCGGTCCGAAGGACCTGGTGATCGCGCAGAACCTGGCGGACATCGGGATGCTCCAGGTCGACCAGAAGGGCCGCAGCCCGCAGGAAGGCTGGGAGGCCGCGGTGAAGGCGATCGACAACGCCCTGGAGCAGTGAGGCTGCGGTGACGGACGATACGGCTGTCCTGTCCCCCTCCCCCTCCGCCGCCGGCGCGAAGTCGCCGGCGGCGGAGGGGGGCCGCCGGGGGCAGGTGTGGCGCTCGCGGTGCTACCGGTGGGACCTGCGGTGGAGCCCGTACGCCTTCGTGGCCCCCTTCTTCCTGTTCTTCGCCGCCTTCGGGCTGTTCCCGCTGCTGTACACGGGCTGGGCGGCGCTGCACCAGGTGGAGCTGACCGATCCGGACGCCATGACGTGGGTGGGGCTGCGCAACTTCACCCGGCTGTGGGGCGACGAGTTCTTCTGGAACGCCCTGCGCAACACGCTCACCATCGGGCTGCTGTCCACGGTGCCGCAGCTGGCGATCGCGCTCGGCCTGGCCCACCTGCTGAACTACAAGCTGCGGGGGTCGGCCTTCTTCCGGGTCGCGGTGCTCACCCCGTACGCGACCTCGGTGGCGGCCGCCACCCTCGTCTTCGTGCTGCTCTTCGGGCGGGACTACGGGATGGTCAACTGGGCGCTGTCGGTGGTCGGCTTCGAGGCGGTGGACTGGCAGAACGACACCCTCGCCTCCCAGCTGGCGGTCTCCACCATCGTGATCTGGCGGTGGACCGGCTACAACGCGCTGATCTATCTGGCGGCCATGCAGGCCGTACCGGGCGAGCTGTACGAGTCGGCCGCCCTGGACGGGGCCTCGCGCTGGCAGCAGTTCGTCCACGTGACCGTGCCCTCGCTGCGGCCGACGATCCTCTTCACCTGCGTGGTGTCGACGATCGGGGCGACCCAGTTGTTCGGGGAGCCGCTGCTGTTCAACGGCGGGGCGGGCGCCACGGGCGGCTCGGACCACCAGTTCCAGACGCTCGGGCTGTACCTCTACGAGCAGGGCTGGGTGAACCTGCACCTCGGCCGGGCCTCGGCGATCGCGTGGGCGATGTTCCTGATCCTGCTGCTGATCGCGGGCGCGGCGCGGCTGCTGCGCGGACGGGGGGACTCCCGATGAGGGCACTGCGCGCGGGCCGGCTCACGTACGTGGTGCTCGTCCTGTTCACCGCCGGGTCGCTCTTCCCGCTGGTGTGGACGGCGATCGCGGCCTCGCGGAGCAATACGCGCCTGGCCCAGACACCGCCGCCGTTCTGGTTCGGCGGGAACCTGTGGCGCAACCTCCAGGTCGCGTGGACGGACGCCCACATGGGCACGGCCCTGCTGAACACGGTGGTCGTGGCGGGCACGGTCGCCGCCGGCACGGTGGCGTTCTCGACGCTGGCCGGTTTCGCCTTCGCCAAACTGCGCTTCCGCGGCCGCAGTCTGCTGATGACGCTGGTGGTCGGGACGATGCTGATCCCGCCGCAGCTGAGCGTGGTCCCGCTGTACATGCTGATCGCTGAGCTGTCGTGGACGGACCGGCTCCAGGCGGTGATCCTGCCGACGCTGGTCTCCGCCTTCGGGGTGTTCTTCATGCGCCAGTACCTGTTGCAGGCGCTGCCCACCGAGCTGATCGAGGCGGCGCGGACGGACGGGGCGAGTTCGCTGCGGGTCGTGTGGCACGTGGTGTTCCCGGCGGCCCGCCCCGCGATGGCGGTCCTGGGGATGCTGACGTTCGTGATGGCGTGGAACGACTTCTTCTGGCCGATCGTCGCGCTGACCCAGAGCGGCAGCCCGACGGTGCAGGTGGCCCTGACCGGGCTGGGCCGGGGCTACATCCCGGACCAGTCGGTGATCATGGCGGGCGCGCTGCTGGGCACGCTCCCGCTGCTGCTGGTGTTCCTGGTCTTCGGCCGACAGATCGTCGGCGGCATCATGCAAGGGGCGGTGAAGGGATGACGGACACGGATGCCGGACCTCGGTTCCCGGAGGGCTTCCTCTGGGGCGCGGCCACGGCGGCCTTCCAGATCGAGGGCGGCGCGGCACTGCGCGGGCCGTCCATCTGGGACACGTTCTGCCGTACGCCTGGCAAGGTGTACGGCGGCCACACCGGCGAGGTGGCGGTGGACCACCTGCGGCTGTGGCGGGAGGACGTCCGGCTGATGGCCGGGCTGGGGCTGGGGGCGTACCGGTTCTCGGTGTCCTGGCCGCGGGTGCTCTCCGGTGGGATCGGCTTCTACGACGCGCTGGTCGACGAGCTGCTCTCGTACGGGATCCGGCCCTGCCTGACCCTGTACCACTGGGACCTGCCGCAGGAACTCGAAGCCGCGGGCGGCTGGCCGGAGCGGGAGACGGCCTACGCCTTCGCCGCGTACGCCGCACAGGTCGCGGAGGCGCTGGGCGACCGGGTGGAGCTGTGGACCACCCTCAACGAGCCGTGGTGCAGCGCCTTCCTCGGCTACGCCTCCGGGGTCCACGCCCCCGGCCGCACCTCCCCCGCCGACTCGCTGCGCGCCGCGCACCACCTCAACCTGGCGCACGGCCTGGCCGCGGCCGTCCTGCCGTCCACGGCGCGGGTCGGCATCGCGCTGAACCTGAGCGCGGTGCGGCCGCTGACCGGTTCGGTGGCCGACCTGGACGCACAGCGCCGGATCGACGCCCTGGCCAACCGGATCTTCACGGAGCCGCTGCTGCACGGCGCGTACCCGCAGGACCTGCTGGAGGACACCGCCTCCGTGACGGACTGGTCCTTCGTGCGCTCCGGCGACGAGGCGCTGATCCACCAGCCGTTGGGCTTCCTCGGCGTGAACTACTACACCCCGGCGGTGGTCTCGTCGGCCCCGGGCCGCGTGGGGCCGCGCGCCGACGGCCACGGGGCCACGGCCCACTCCCCCTGGCCGGCCGCGGACGACGTCGCCTTCCACCAGCCTCCGGGCGAACGGACCGACATGGACTGGTCGATCGACCCGACCGGCCTGTACGACCTGCTGCTGCGCTTCGCCGGCGAAGCGCCGGGCCTGCCGCTCATGGTCACCGAGAACGGGGCGGCCTACGCCCCGGAACTGCACGACCCGGCGCGCATCGGCTACCTGGAGGCCCATCTCGCCGCGGTCCACCGCGCCCTGGAGGACGGCGCCCCGGTGGAGGGCTACTTCCTCTGGTCGCTGCTGGACAACTTCGAGTGGTCCTACGGCTACAGCAAGCGGTTCGGCATCGTCCACGTCGACTACGACACCCAGGTCCGCACCCCCCGCTCCAGCGCCCGCTGGTACGCCCGGCTGGCCCGGACGGGAGCCTTGTGACCTCCGGCGCCTTGCCGGCGGCCGTATAGGACCGGCCGGCGAGGCCGGGGCGGTCAGCACCGCGGGGCCGGCCTCCGCGAGGTCGGCCCCGCGGACCGGATCACAGGAGGCCCCGGGGTACGGCGGCGCCCGGGGCGGCCGGATGCGAGCGACCGGGACCAGCCGCGGGCGTTGCCCGCGAAGGAGCCGGGACGCAGCAGGGTGGTGCGCGCAGGCGCCGCCGTCAGGGCCCCGCGGGCAGCGATGCCGTGGCAGCCGGTGACAAGGATCGACATGACCGCTTCCCTTTCCATAGGATGAACATGTGGCACAGATTCTGCGTGACGCACTTCCTGCGTCACGCAGATAAATTTGGAGCATGGAGAAGCCGATGTCAACGGAAGTCCCCCGCACGGGTGAGGCATGGAGCCGCGCCGAGCTGCTCGCGCGCATCGTCACCGAGAGCCAGCGGCACTACGCCGACTACTCGCTCTTCAGCCAGGCGATGGCCGACCACGTCGGCCTGCACCCCACCGACCTCCAGTGCGTCGCGCTCCTCGACATGGAGCCGGGTCCGGTCAGCACCGGCGACATCGCCCGCCTCACCGGCCTGACCTCGGGCTCCGCCACCCGCCTCGTCGACCGCATGGTCAAGGCGGGCATCGTCGAGCGGCACGCCGACCCGAACGACCGCCGGCGCTCACTCGTCTCCCTCGCGCCCGAGGCCCGCGAACGCATCGGCGCGGCCTGGGACGTCCCCGGCCGCGCCTTCGGCGCTGTACTGGAGGGCTACTCCGACGCCGAACTCAGCGTCATCGCCGACTACCTGCACCGCGCCGCGGAGGTCGGCCGCGCCCAGGCCGTGCGCCTGAACGCGGGCGACACCGACTGACGGTCCGGACGCCCCGGCCCTGACACCCCGGCCCCACCGCCCCGGACGCCCGGACGCCCCGGCCCCGACGCCCCGGCCCCGACGCCCCGGGCCGGCCCCGGACGCCCGCCGCCCCCGTGACGTCAGGTGCCGCGCCGCTTGCGCCGGCCGCGCCGGACCCGCGGGCCGCCCGGGCCGCCCCGGGTCCGCCCGTCCAGCGCGATCCACACCCGGATCTCGGTCCCGCCGAGCACCGAGCGCCCCAGCCGCACGTCGCCCCCGGTCGACTCCGCGACCCGGCGCACGATGTCGAGGCCGAGCCCCGTCGAGCCGTCGCGGCCGCCGTCGTTGCCGCGGCGCAGCGCGGCGTCCGGGTCGGCGATGCCGGGTCCCGCGTCCGAGACGAGCACGATGACTGCGTCCGGGGTGTCGTGGACGTCCACCGCGAAGGGGGTGCCCTCGGGGGTGTGCCGGAAGACGTTGCCGAGCATGGCGTCGAGGGCGGCGGCCAGTTCGGGCCGCGCGACGGGAATCCGTACCGTACGGTCCACCCCCGCCAGCCGCACCTCGCGGCCCTCGTCCTCCGCCAGCGCCGACCAGAAGGCCATCCGGTCGCGGATCACCTCCGAGGCGTCGCACCCGGCGCCCGCGCCCGGCCCGGCCGGGCCGGTGGCCGGGCGCTGTTCGCGGGCCGTACGGATGATGGTGTCGACCTCCCGCTCCAGCTGCTCCACGGCCGCCCGGGTCTGCTCGGCGGCCGGACCGTCGCCGAGCGAGGCCGTGTTGAGCCGCAGCACCGTCAGCGGCGTCCGCAGCCGGTGCGAGAGGTCGGCGGCCAGCTCCCGCTCGTTGGCGAGGAGTTGCACCACCTGGTCCGCCATGGCGTTGAACGCGACGGCCGCCGAGCGGAGTTCCTTCGGCCCGTCCTCCGGGACCCGCGCCCCGAGCCGCCCCTCACCCAGCTGGTGCGCCGCGTCCGCGAGCCGCTCGGCGGGGCGGACCAGCCGGGCGCCGAGCCGGTCGGCGACGCCCACCGAGCCCACGATCAGGGCCAGTCCGACGCCCGCGAGGACCGCCCAGGCGGTGGTGACCCCGTTGCTGACCTCGCTCTCCGGCACGAGGATCTCCACCACCGCGATGTCCCCGGACCCGAGCGCGGTGGGCTGGAGCAGCGCCGATCCTCCGCCGGGCACCGACGCCGTCGTGGCCCGGCCCATGCGGCGGGTCTCGGCGACGACCCGCTCGCCCGCCCAGCCGTCGCCGATGTCCGCGGGCGGACTGTCGCCGATCGCGGGCAGGTGTACGGCCATCCGCCCGGCGGCGCCCATCTGCGTGGTCTCCACCGCCTTGCGCAGCTGCGCCGGGTCGGTGGTGATGGACAGGGTCGGCCCGATGGTGGCGGCCTGCCGTTCGGCGTTGGAGAACGCCCGGTCGCTGGCCATCTCCTGGACCACCAGCCCCAGCGGTACGGCGAAGGCCACGACCACCATGGCGGTGACCGCGAGGCACACCTTGACCAGCGCCCATCTCACCGGGGCGGCTCCAGCTTGACCCCCACGCCCCGCAGCGTGTGCAGGTACCGCGGGCGGGCCGCGGTCTCGCCGAGCTTGCGGCGCAGCCAGGACAGGTGCACGTCGATGGTCTGGTCGTCCCCGTACGACTGCTGCCAGACCTCGGCGAGCAGCTCCCGGCGGGCCACGACCACCCCGGGCCGCCCGGCGAGGAACGCCAGCAGGTCGAACTCGCGGCGGGTCAGGTCCAGTACGGCCCCGTCCAGCTCGGCCTGGCGGCGCAGCGGGTCGATGGCCAGGCCGCCGACGCGCAGCACCCGCGAGGGCGGTTCGGCGGCGGCCGCCTGCGAGCGGCGCAGTACGGCGGCCATCCGGGCGGAGAGGTGCTCCACGGAGAAGGGCTTGGTCAGGTAGTCGTCGGCGCCGTCGTTGAGCAGCCGGACGATCTCCGCCTCGTCGTCGCGCGCGGTCGCGATGATCACCGGGACGTCGGTGATGCCGCGCAGCATCTTCAGGGCCTCCGACCCGTCCAGGTCGGGCAGACCGAGGTCGAGGATGACCACGTCGAAGCGGTGGTGGGCGACCTCGCGCAGGGCCTCCAGGGCGGTGCCGACGCTGCGCACGGTGTGCGAGGCCTCGCTCAGGTGCCGGATGAGGGCGGAACGTACGAACTGGTCGTCCTCGACCACGAGCACACTTGCCATGGCCCGCACCGTAGTCCATTCGGGGGACCCCGGGAGGTGCCGGGCGCCTCTCGGGGCGGGTGGTGCAGTATGTGCTCGATGCTACGAGGACTTGTACATGCCATGGCGTGGACGCTGGCGACCGGGGCCGCGGTGACCCTGTCGTGGTGGGGCGTGCACACCGTCATGTCGGGTACGGCCTACGATCCGCCGCTCGCGGTGCCGCTGACCACGCAGCCGCTGTCCTCGTCCACGCACCGGGACCAGCCCGACCCGCCGTCCCCGCAGCCGTCGCCCTCCCCCACGCCCTCGCCGTCCCCCAGCGCGTCCGCGTCGGCCGCGCCGGGCGCCGCGGCGTCCTCTCCGGGCAAGCCGTCCCCGAAACCGCCGGGCGGCCGGCAGCCGCGGCAGACGGACGGAGAGGACGGCACGGTGAAGTCGTACACCGTCTCCGGCGGCCGGGTCGTCTTCGACCTCGGGCCCTCTTCGGCCGAACTGGTCTCCGCGACACCGGCGGCCGGCTGGCGCATGCAGGTGTGGAAGCAGGACCTGTGGATGCGGGTCACCTTCACCCGGGACGGCCGCGAGGTGTCGGTGTTCTGCACCTGGCACGACCATCCCCCACTGGTCGAGCTCGTCGACCCCTAGCGGGTGTCGTCAGGACGCCGCCCCGGCGGCCGGAAGGGTGCCCACCAGCACGAACTCGTTGTACGGGAAGACCTTCCCCATCGGTCGGCCGAAGGGGAACGAGTAGGTGCGCCGGACGGAGAGGCCGACCCGGTCCGCGTGGTGGCGCAGCTCCTCGAAGCCGACCCAGCGGACGTGGGTGGCATCGGTCCGGAAGCCGACCTCCTGCGGGGTGATCATGACGACCTTCCCGCCGGGCGCCACGAGCGGAAGGTACTGCTCCAGCAACGCCGAGGCGGTGTCCTCGTCGACGTGCTCCAGCACGTGCGCGATGAGCAGGCTGTCGAAGGAGCCCGCGCCACAGTCGGGGGCCGCCGCCAGCTCGTCGGGGGTGTAGGCGTTCAGGCCGCGCTCGCGGCAGGCCTGCACCGAGTGCGGGTTGTGGTCCACGCCGACGCTGTCCGGGCCCAGGTTGAGGAGGTTGCGCCCGAGGCCGCAGCCGACGTCGAGCACCCGCCCCAGCCGAAGCCTGCGCAGGTTCCACTGGTAGGGCACCTGGGTGGGCAGCAGACGCTTGATCCCCGACTGCTCCAGGCGGGCCAGCCGCTGCGTGTAGTCGGGGGTGGCGGTGCTGGGCGCGGATGCAGGCGAACCGGGCTCAGCGGGCAATTCAGACATCGGCGGCCGTCTCCTGACGGGTCGTAGAGGGGCACCCCTCCGAGGTTCCAAGGCTACGCGCGATCGGGCCTGAGTCGATATGCGGCGAACCGAGGCCGTCCAAGACGCTGCTTCCACGCCGGTGCGAGACGGAGCAGGACACAACGAACGACCGGCCGATTCTACTATCGGAACACCGAAGGCGGCGGCTCCGGCGAGGCTACCGCCGAGGCGTCCCGTACCGGAAGGGCTCCACCCGCGAAGTCAGCGAGGGCGCGCCCGTGCTCGACCCGCCCCGGGTGCGGATCGCTCGCCACCCGGCGGGTGAACTCCGCGACGGGCAGCTCCCGGTCACAGGCCACGAGCACGGCGTTGCCGAAGCGCTTCCCGCGCCACACCACGGGGTCGGCGGCCAGCGCCAGCCGCCCGAACCGGGACGCGGCCGTCGCGATCTGGCCCCGCAGGTGCGCAAGCGGCGGACCGTCCGCGAGGTTCGCCACGTACCACCCGCCGGGCGCCAGCGCGCGGCGCACCTCGTCCAGGAACTCGGCGCTCGTCAGGTGCGCCGGGGTGCGCGCACCGCTGAACACGTCTGCGATCACCAGGTCCGCCCAGCCGTCCGGCACCTTGGCCAGCCCCGCCCGCGCGTCCGCCGAGCGGACCCGGATCCGCGCCTGCGGGTCCAGCGGCAGGTGTTCCCGCACGAAGGCCGTCAGGGCCGCGTCGATCTCCACGACCTGCTGGCCGGAGCGGGGGCGGGAGGCGGCCGTGTAGCGGGCGAGCGTGAAGGCGCCGCCGCCCAGGTGCACCACGTTCAGCGGCTGCCGGGCCGGCGCGCAGAGGTCGACCAGGTGGCCGATCCGCCGCTGGTAGGAGAAGTCCAGGTACCCGGGGTCGCCGAGGTCCACGTGGGACTGCGGGGCCCCGTCGATCAGCAGGGTCCAGCCGTCCGCGCGCTCCCGGTCGGGCTCCAGCCGGGCCAGGCCGCCGTCGACCTGCCCGACGACCGCCTCGCCGCCGCCGCGTCCGCGCTGCCTGCCCTTGCCCTTTTCCTTGCCTGCCACCCCGCCATTGTGACGGGGCGGCGGACGGGCCCGGTCAGCGGCAGTTGTCCGCGGCCTCGATCAGCCGGGCCGCCTCGCCGAGCGCCGCGCGCAGCACCGCGGGATCGGTCACCGGGCCGACGGCCTCCGGGGGGAGCAGCCAGCCCGTGCCGCCCGCGGTGGGCGAGGCGGCCTCGCCGAAGCGCATCCCCCGGCCGTTGGTCTGCGTGCACGCGCTGCCCGGCAGGTCCCAGGCGTCGGCGGTGCCGGGCGGGACGAGGAAGCCGAGGGTGTCGCCCGACCCGTCGTGCAGGACCGGCCCGACGCCGTCGGCCCGGCAGGCGGCCCGGCGGATGATGTCCACCGCCTCCAGCCCCTGCCGGGTCGGCACGGTGACCAGGTCCGGCTCACCGCCCGGACCGGCACCGGGCCCGGGCGCGGTGTGCGTTCCAGTGCTCTCCATGCCGGCCTCCACCAAGGGAACCCCTCCTCGATCCGCGTACGAGCCGGGAGCGGGGAGTCGCCTCCCACTCCGCACGGGTTCAACGCACGGGAACGTCAACGGGTGCGGCGCCAAGACGCCGCAAAGGATGGCAGTTCATGGCGGATCACGGGTGAGATATCCGTTTTGTAGCCAAACACCGTGTGAACACCTCGTCACTGACGGTACGTTCATGCGCGCCGGGCCACCCCCACCACAGGCGGGGCGGGCACGGCGCTGCGTCCCTCGCCAGAGAGGCCACGTCCATGGCGGCGTCCCCCCACTCCCCCAACTCCACGTTCCGGCGGCTGCGCGGACAGCGCTCCCCGGCCGAGTTCGCGGCCCTGGTGCGCCGGGCGGCGAAGGAGATCGGAGAAACGGTTTCCTGCGACGCCCGCTACATCGGCAGGGTCGAGTCCGGCGAGATCCGCTGTCCCAACTACGCGTACGAGCGGGTCTTCCTCCACATGTTCCCCGGCCGCACCCTGGCCGACCTCGGTTTCCCGCCGCGCGAGGCCGTCCGGGGGCGCGCAGCGCACCGCGACCCCTTCTCCGCGAACGCCGCCACCCCCGTCCCCGCCCACCACCGTCCCGGTCCCAGTCCCAAGGAGAGCGACGTGCTGCGTCGCGCGTTCATGGCGGGAGGCTCCGCGACCGTGGCGGCCGCCACCCTCGGTCTCACCGGCGACACCCGCCGCGTCCCCGCCCGCGCGGGCGAGTCCGAGGCCGCCGCCGTCGAGGACGCCGTACGGCAGATCCGGTTGCTGGACGACCGGCACGGCGCGGACGCCCTGTACCGCAGGGCCGCCGAACCCCTGCGCACCGCGTACGCGCTGCTCGACGCGGGGGCCGCCCGGCAGTCCACCGAGGACCGGTTGCACGCGGGCGCGGGCGAGCTGGCCGTCTCGGTCGGCTGGCTGGCCCACGACTCCGGCCGCTTCGACGACGCCCGCTCGCACTACGCGGAGGCCCTGGCGACGGCCCGGGTCTCGGGGGACGCGGGCCTGGAGGCGCACGCGTTCAGCAACATGGCGTTCCTGGCGCGGGACTGCGGCCGCTCCCGCGAGTCCGTACGGGCGGCCCAGGCTGGCCGGCGCGCGGCCCGCTCCCTGGGCTCCCCGCGGCTGCTGTCGCTGCTCGCGCTGCGCGAGGCGGGGGGCTGGGCGGGGCTGGCCGACCGCAAGGCCTGCGAGGAGGCGCTGGCCCGCGCCCACACGGAGTTCTCCCGGGGCGAGGGGGACACGGACCCCGAGTGGATGTCCTTCTTCGGCGAGGCCGAGCTGGAGTTCCTGGAGGCCCGCTGCTGGGCGGCGCTCGGGGAGTACGCCCGCGCGGCCCGGCACGCCCGCCGGGCCGCCGACCTCCAGGACCCGCACTTCGCCCGGAACGTGGCCCTCTACACCGCCGAGCTGGCCGGCGACCTGGCCCGCGCGGGCGCCCCGGACGAGGCCGCCTGGGCGGGCGGCCGGGTGCTGGACCTGCTCGCCGAGGTGCAGTCGACGCGGATCCGGTCGATGCTCTCCGGGACCGCCCGGGCCCTGGTCCCGCACCAGCGCTCCCCGCGCGTCGGCGCGTTCCTGACCCGGCACGCGGCGGTCTGAGTCCGGTGGCCGCGGGGGAACCGCGTCAGCCGTCCAGGTGCCCGGTGTCGTTCCAGCGCTCCAGCGCGGGGGCCCCGTACGCCCACCCGAGGACGGACAGCGAGGTGGGCTCCAGGCGGATGCGGGCGCCGAAGGAGGCCTCGAAGCCGAGCCAGCGGGCGGCGAGGGTGCGCAGGACGTGCCCGTGCGCGAAGACCAGGACGTCGCGCTCCGCGGAGCGCGCCCAGGCGACCACCTCGTCGGCGCGGGCGGCGACGTCGGCCACCGATTCGCCGCCCGGCACCCCGTCGCGCCAGATCAGCCAGCCGGGGCGGACCGCCTGGATCTCGGCCGGGGTCATGCCCTCGTAGTCGCCGTAGTCCCACTCCATGAGCGCGTCCCACGGCTCGGCCCGGACGCCGAAGCCCGCGAGGTCGCAGCTCTCGCTCGCGCGCACGAGCGGGCTGGTGCGGACCTCCAGGCCGTGCAGGCCCGCCCACGGGTCCCGGGCCAGCCGCTCGCCGAGCAGCTTCGCTCCGCGCCTGCCCTCCTCCAGCAGGGGCACGTCCGTGCGTCCGGTGTGCTTGCCGAGCTGGGACCACGCCGTCTGGCCGTGGCGGGCCAGCAGGATGCGGGGGGCCATGTGATTTCTCCCGATATCTGAGAGTTCGCGCGTTTTACGGTGCTTCTGTCGCCCGACCATCATCCATCACTCGAACAGCAGGTCGCCCACCCCGTCCGCCCCACGGGCCACCCGCTCCCCCGGCCACCGGTTTCCGCCGTAAGTCCACGATTGTCAGTGGCGGATGGGACACTTCCGCCCGTGAGCTCCTACCCGCCCAGCGTCCCTCCGCAGAGCAGCGCGCAGCAGCCCCCGCAGCCGGCGGTCCCCCAGCCCGGAATCCCCCAGCCGGCGGTCCCGCGCCCGGCGACCCTGCGGCAGCGGCTCGCCGGCCTGCGCGGCCCCGCCGTGCCGCCCCGCCCGCTCGACGCCCGCGCGCTGGCGGCCCTCGCCGCCAACCCCGGCTGCGGCAGACGCGCCTTGCTCGACGGCGCCGGAGTGGACAAGACCGCGCTGGCCTCGGCGCTCGGCTCCCCCGCCGCCTTCGGACAGTCGCAGTTCGCCATCGTCCGCGGGAACTCCTTCGAGGCCAAGGTCAAGGGCGACGGCGGAGCCGTGCTGCTGCGGCTGGTCCACGAGCACCTCGGCGCCGGCGCCGAGGCGCCCGGGCCGGACGCGCTCGTCCCCGACCTCACCGCCGCCGGGCCCGAGGGCCGCGCCGCCCGCACCGCGCTGGCCCTGCGGGAGGCCACCGCCGCCGCGGCCTGGACGCTGCTCGACCACCCGATGCTGGCCCTGGAGGTGGCGGGCACGCCCGCCTACCTGGAGCCGGACGCCGTCGTGGTGCACCCCGACGGCCGCTGGACCGTCGTGGAGATCAAGTCGTTCCCGATGATCGACGGCGCCGCCGACGCCGCGAAGGTCGGCGCCGCGGCCCGGCAGTCCGCCGTGTACGTCCTCGCCCTGGAGAAGACCGCCGAGAAGCTGCCGGGCGCCGAGGCCGGGCACACCGTGCTGCTGGTCTGCCCGAAGGACTTCTCCAACCTGCCCACCGCGGCGCCGGTCGACGTCCGCCGCGAGCGGGCCGTCACCCGGCGCCAGCTCGACCGGCTGACGCGGGTCGAGGAGCTGGCCGGGGCACTGCCCGAGGGGCTCACCTTCGACCCTGCGCGGACCGCCGACGAGCTGGCCGAGGCCGTGGGCGCGGTGGACGCCTCGTACGCCCCCGAGTGCCTGGCCGCCTGCGAGCTGGCCTTCCACTGCCGGGAGAAGGCCCGCGCCGCCGACGAGCTGACCTCGCTGGGCCGCTCCGTACGGGGCGAGCTGGGCGCGCTGACCACCGTCGAGGCGGCCCTCGCCGCGGCCGTCGGCGGCGGCTGCGCCGACGATCCCGCGTCGGCGGCGCTGCACCACGCGGCCCGCCTGCGCGCCGAGGCGCTGGAGAGCACCGGATGAGCCTGCTGAACACCCTCGCGCGGCTGCAGGCCGTCCGGGCGGGCCGGGCCCAGCCGCTCGCGACCGTCCGGCACCGGCACCTCGCCGCGGGCCCGCTGGTCCTCGTGCCGCTGACGACGGCCGGTGAGGCCGGGGCCCCGCTGGGCGCGCTGGTGGGCACCGATCCGGCGGAGCCGAGGCTGCTGGTCGTGCCGCAGCCGCGCGACCGGGACCTGCGCTGGGCCTTCCTGGCCGACCTCGCGGACGTGGTCCTGCCGTACGTGGACGCGTACGCGGACGACGTGGAGTTCGTGGAGCGCAGCGAGACCGACCCGGAGACCGGCCGCAAGACCAAGGTCGAGGCCGAGCTGTGCCGGGACGCTCCGCAGCTGATCGTGCCGAGCCGGGCGGGCGTGGAGTACGTACGGCTGCTGGGGCGCTCTATGCGGTTCCGGCGGACGGCCGAGGAGGATCCGGAGAACCCCTACCCGGCGCCCGCGCGGGTGCCGCTGCTGGGGCGCTGGTTCACGCACCTCGGCGAGCGCGCGCGGGTGCCCGGCTCCTCGATGCTGGTCTCGGCGACGGACCTGCTCTCCCGGCACTGGGCGAGCGGCCAGAGCAACCTGGAGGACCAGCACCTGGGCGCGCTGCTCGCCTGGATAGCGCCCCCGCGGGGCGCGTCCGGCGCGCAGGAGGCGTTGCGGGCGGAGCTCGGCCGCGACGGGGACGGGCAGCTGCTGGTCCCGCCCGCGGGCCCGGCCACCGACCCGGCGTTCGACAACCGGGTGCTGGCGCCGGCGATGGCCCGCTACGACGCGGCGCGCACGGCGGAGCCCCCGGACGGGGCGGCGCTCGCCCGCGCCGAGGAGCACGTACGGGCACTGGTGGAGGCGCAGATGCGGCCCGCCTGGGACGCGGTGTGGCGCTCCGTGGAGCTGCTGCGCGCGCTGCCGGCCGGTGAGCGGGCCGAGGAGCGCTGGACCCGCGACCGCTGGTCGTACACCGGCCACCGGGACCGCGTACGGGCGGGCGAGCCGCCGCAGCCGCGCCGCGACGACGCGGTGACGGCGGCTCAGAAGCTGGCCACCCGGGAGACCGAGCAGGTACGGCTCGACGCCCAGGAGGCGCTGGACGACCCGCTGGTGATGGCGGGCCGGCGGCTCGCGGGCGAGGCCTTCGCCGGCGAGGTCACCGAGGTGGTGATGGAGTGGACGGAGACGAAGCGGCCGAGTCCGCGCCCGCTGGTGACGGTGGCCACGGAGGACCGGCCGCAGCTGGCCGAGGAGGGCGGGACGAAGGTGTTCCGCTCGCTCGACGGCCGCCCGCAGTCGGCGCGCTTCGTCCGGTTCGACGAGGACGGGCGGCTCGTGCTGCGGCTGCTGGACAAGATGGGCCGCGGCCGGGACCCGGAGCCGGGTTCGGTGCCGGAGAAGGGCGACCGGGTGTGCTGGACGCTGTTCGAGCACGACGCCCGCGGCGGCCCGAAGCTCCCGGACCCGGAGCGGACCCCGTGGACCCACGGCGGCCCGCCCGCACACCTGGCCTCCCCGACCGCCCCCGCGCCCGACGCCGTGACCGACGAGGACCTCCTGTGACCGCATTCGACCCGGGTGCGGCGGCCGCGCGGGCCACCGCCGCGATCCTCCACGACACGCTGCACGGGACCGAGCGGGGCGTCGTCGTCGACTCCCCGCCCGGCGCCGGCAAGTCCACGCTCGTGGTGCGGGCGGCGCGGGAACTGGCCGCGGCCGGGCGCCGGCTGATGGTGGTCGCGCAGACGAACGCGCAGGTCGACGACCTGGTGCTGCGGCTCGCCGAGAAGGACCCGGGGCTCAAGGTCGGCCGACTGCACAGCAGCGACGGCGAGGCGTACGATCCGGCGCTCCGCGAGCTGCCGTCCGTGACGCTCTCCGCCAAGCCCGGGGACCTCGCCGAGCTGCCGGTGACCGTCTCCACGGCGGCGAAGTGGGCGTACGTCAAGGACGCCGAGCCCTGGGAGCACGCGATCGTCGACGAGGCGTACCAGATGCGCTCCGACGCGCTGCTGGCCGTGGCCGGGCTGTTCGAACGGGCCCTGTTCGTGGGCGACCCGGGGCAGCTGGACCCGTTCAGCGTGGTCGGCGCCGAGCAGTGGGCGGGCCTGTCGTACGACCCCTCCGCGTCGGCGGTCTCCACCCTGCTGGCCCACAATCCGCAGCTCCCGCAGCACCGGCTCCCCGTGTCCTGGCGGCTCCCGGCGACGGCCGCGCCGCTGGTCTCCCGGGCGTTCTACCCGTACACGCAGTTCCGCAGCGGTACGGGGCCGGGCGAGCGCACCCTCGCGTACGGGGTCCCCTCGGACGGCTCGGGCCCGGACCGGGTGCTGGACGAGGCGGCCGAGTCGGGCTGGGGCCTGCTGGAGCTCCCGGCGCGGCACACCCCGCGCACCGACCCGGAGGCGGTCCGGGCGGTGGCCGCGGTGGTCCGGCGCGCCCTGGACCGGGGGGCGGTGACCTCCGACGAGCGGGGCCGGGGCCCGGCCCCGCTCACCGCCGAACGCATCGCGGTGGGTACGGCGCACCGCGACCAGGCGGCCGCGGTCCGCTCGGCGCTGGCCGGGCTCGGGGTCACGGGGGTCACCGTGGACACCGCGAACCGGCTCCAGGGCCGGGAGTACGACCTCACGGTGGTCCTCCACCCGCTGTCGGGCCGCCCGGACGCGACGGCGTTCCACCTGGAGACGGGCCGGCTGTGCGTGCTGGCGTCCCGGCACCGGCACGCGTGCGTCGTGGTGGCCCGGGCGGGCATAGCGGAGCTGCTGGACGACCACCCCTCGACGGAGCCGGTGCAGCTCGGGGTGACGGTGAAGTTCCCGGACGGATGGGAGGCGAATCACTCCGTTCTGGCGCACCTCGCCGAACACCGGGTGTCCTGGCGGCCGTAGCGCGGGCCATCGGACGCCACCCCTACCGCTTGCGGGTGACGTCCATTCGCGCGCGGAGGACCTCGGGCGGCCTCCGCCCGGGGAGCCCTGCGGCTGACGGCTGGTCAGCACGGTCCCGGGCGGCCGGGCCGACAGGGTCCCGGTCAGCCGGGTCCCGGGCGGCCCGGGCGGCCGGGAACGCGGCGCCCGCGGGGGCGCCGGCCGCTCACCTGCTCGACTCGTGCGCCACGGGACAGGCCGGCTTCCCCGTGCGCCCCACCGGTCGTACGGGCGTTCCCGCCGCCCGCGGTCCGCAGCGGTGCACTCTTGCGCGGCGTTGGACAATGGACGGTGGCCCGGAAGCATTTCGCACGCGCAGCAGCTGGAGGACACGCATGGCAGAGCCCGAGCGGACCGAGCGGAGGCTGCGGCCCGCGCCGCTGCTCTTCGAGCCGTCGGACGCCGCCACGGACCCGGAGCACTTCTTCGATCTGGAGTCGATCGACGACCCGCGCGAGCTCCTGGTCCGCGCGACGGAACTGACACTGGCCTTCCGGGCGGCACAGGAGCGCGCGGTGGAGTTCCAGGCCGTGGCGGCGGCGCAGCTGGCGGACCCGCGGCGGTTCGACCGCCTCTCGCCCGCGGCGATCGCCGAGCAGGCGGACTGGACCGAGGACTACGCCCGCAAGATGATCGAGTTCGGCGAGACCCTCCAGCGTGACGCCGGCCCCGAGGGCCCCTGACCGCACGCGCCGGTCCGGCCGGCAGGCCGGACCGCACCGACCGCACCCCACCGACCGCCGCCACCCGACCGCGCCCCACCGACCGACCGGACCGCACCGACCGCACCGCCCGGCAAGGGCTCCGACCGGGGGCCCTCACCGCGGGCTCCCGGGACCCGTACGCACATCTCCGCCGGGGTCCGCGCGGCCCCTCCCGACCCGTCGGGGCCCCGGGCTCCGCGGTACCGCCCCGAGCCGGTCCGCCGACCGCCGCGCGCGGCACCTGGCATATGCGGGGCGCAACATACCGCAGCACGGCCCGCCCTGTCCCCGATTCCGGTAACTCCCGGGAACCGGACCGCTACGGCCGGTAGACCTGGGCCCATGACGACCCTGACGACGGTACCCGGTTGCTCCGCCCTCGACGTCCGCGTCGCGCCCGCCACCCACGTCACCCCGCAGGGCGCCGCCTGGCTCGCCTCCGCATCCGCCTCCCCGCGGACCACCCTCGCGCTGTGGCAGGCGCGGCCCGCCGCGACCGCCGTGCTCCCGTGCGGGACCGCCTTCGACGTCGTCAACGTCCCCGTCATCCTCGGCCGCCGCGTCCTGGACCTGCTCTGGGCCGAGGGTCCCGGCTGCGGGCCGGTCGCCGTGCACCGCGGCAGGCTGCTGCTCTTCACCGCCCCCGGCACCGCCCACCGGCTGCCCGCCCTGCTGGCGTGGGAGGAGTGGGGCGGCTCCCGTACGGCGCCGGCCCCCCTGTGCCACGGCCGCGGCGACGCGGTCACCGTGCCGCCGCTGGCCGCCGCGCCCGGCCCCTCCCGGTGGCTCGTGGCCCCCGGGACCCGGTCGCCGTGGCTGCCCGGCCCCGAGGCGCTGCTGTGGGCTTTCGTCCGCGCCGCCCGTACCGCCGGGCCCACCACCGACCTGGGGATATCGATTTTTCCTTCCGCGGATCAGGATGCTAATGTCTGCGATGTCAGCACGCGCCGCTAGCTCAGTTGGTTAGAGCAGCTGACTCTTAATCAGCGGGTCCGGGGTTCGAGTCCCTGGCGGCGCACAGACGACAAGAAGGCCCCCACGCGAGTGGGGGCCTTCTTCGTGTCGTGCCGCGGGCGCCGCTCAGGTGGTGATCTTGACCGTGTAGGCGCCCGACTGGGTCCGGTCCGCCACCTCGATCGTGATCCGCTCGCCGGGCACGGTGAACGTCTCGCCCACCTCCAGCGGCGCGTCCGCGAGCGGCGGGTACACCGAGCGGTCCCAGCAGGCCTCCGTCCGCGGGTGCCCGTCGAGCACCTCGATCGGTCCGCCGCCCGACGCCGCCTCGTTGCGCACCCGGTAGACGAGGACCCCTTCCGTGCAGGTGTCCCCGTCGTTCCCGGAGGAGCCGCGCGCCTCCACGGCGATCGCGCTGCCGGCGCCGGTACGGATCACCGCGAGCCGGGTGCCGCCCGTGCCACCGGTCGGCGGGGTCTGCGCGAGCGGCTGGAGCGTGTGCATCGAGGAACCGGACTGCACGCAGTCCACCTGGGAGGACTCCAGCCAGCCCAGCTTCCACTTGTGCCAGGCGAAGAGGTCGGGTGCCATCCCGAACTGGCTGCCCATGACGTCCCAGTCCCCGACGTACGTGTCCCAGTCGCCCTTGCCGTCCGTCGGCCGGTGGTAGAGGTCGGGGAGGTCGAAGACGTGCCCGGTCTCGTGGGCGAGGACGTTGCGGTCCGGCGGGTGCCGCTCGAAGACGGTGACGATCCGGCGCAGGTCGGTGCCGTCCGCGCGGATCGGCCGGTCGAAGTTGACGACCTTCGTGGCGTCGGAGTCCACCCCGGGTGCGTCCGGGTCGGCGACGAAGTACACGACGTCGTACCGCGAGAAGTCCACCCGGGCGTCGGCGGTGGCGACCGCGTCCCGGACGTAGGCCGCCCGGTCCTCGGGGGCCCAGTCGCGCTGTATGCCGTACGCGGTCGACGGCCGGGGCATCCGGGCCCACTGCCGCTGCGGGTGCGGGACGAGGCGGAAGCGGCCGTAGGAGGCGCGCTCGAAGAACTCGCTCGTCGCGGGGAAGTAGTCGCCGGTGACCTCCTGCGGCGTCACGGCGGGCCGGTGGTCGGGGAAGGAGAGGAAGACCATGACCGCGTCGAGGGTGCGCTCGGGGCGGGGGTAGGCGCCGTTCCAGCTGTCCAGGCCCAGCGAGTGGTGCGCCGCCGTACGGGTCAGCGCGCAGGGGCCGGCCCCTGGTTCGGCGACGGCGGGACCCGCGACGAGCGACATGGCGGCGAGCGCCGTCAGGGAGGTGAGCACGGCCCCGGCACTCCGGACGCGGGAGCGGTCCACTCCCCCGGGTGTCTGCTGTCGCGGCACATCGACCTCCGGTGGTGGATTGGTCCCATCTCGTCCACCTTGAGGCGATTGTCTTACTAATGCCCTGTTCCACTGCCCCACACGAGTGAGCGGTACGGCAACCCGGTGACCTCGGGGCTTGACGCGTCCACCTACAGAACGTCACGATCGGTCATGTGAGATCAGCAGAGGTCTCCGCGTGTTCAGAGCCGCGCAGAAACGATCGCCCGACCTTTGGCCGACGATTCGTCATCACCGTGAACTACCCTGCTCCGCACGGCGATGCCGCTGGATAGCCCCTCCCGTCAGCCTCTATGATCGGCACACTTTCCTGCACGGACACTCACGAGCACTGCGGGAGCCAACGGTGAGCGGAACCTCAGAGGGAACCGGTTCGGCGGCCGACAGCATCCGATCGGCCATCACGGAGCGTCACCCCGTCGTACCGGCAGCCCAGTCGGCGCCGGCCACCCCGTCCGCCACGGATCCGTCGTCCCGCGCACGGTCCGAGCTGCGCGACTACCGGGCCGCCTTCAACGCGGCCCACCTTGCCATGGCCGTCGTGGACCGCGACGGCTTCGTCCTCACCGCCAACCAGGCCCTCGCCGGGCTGCTGGGCACCGAGCCGCACGCCCTCACCCACCAGTGCGCCGCCGACCTGGTCGACCTGGCCGCCGAGGCCCGGACCTGGGCGGCGTACCAGGAGGTCCTCCGCGGCCGGCAGGCCCGGCTGCGCTGCACCCGCCGGCTCAAGCACCCCGACGGGCACTCGCTGTGGACCGAGGTCACGCTGGGGCCCGTACCGGGCACCGGGGACGTGCTGCTGTCCGTCGCCGACATCAGCGACCGGCGCGACCTCCAGGCCCGGCTGCGGCACCTCCAGATGCACGACCCGGTCACCCGGCTGCCCAACCGGGCCCTGTTCTTCGAGCGGCTCTCGACCGCCCTGGAGGTGTCCTCGTACGAACGCGGCGGCGGGACCGGCCGGATCGGGCTCTGCTACCTGGACCTCGACGGCTTCAAGGCGGTCAACGACACCCTCGGCCACCGGGTCGGCGACCGGCTGCTCGCCGCCGTCGCGGCCCGGCTGACCCAGTGCGCCGACCGGACCGGGTACGGGCGCACGGGCGGGCACCTGGTGGCACGGCTCGGCGGAGACGAGTTCGCCCTGCTGGTCGAGGACTCCACGGGCACCGAGCAGCTCGCGGACCTCGCGCGGAGCGTGCTGGCCGCCGTACAGGAGCCGTTCGACCTGGCCGGGCAGCGGCTGTCGGTCTCGGCGTCGATCGGCGTGGTAGAGCGGGTGGCCGCCGGGACCTCGGCGACCGGGCTGATGCAGGCCGCCGACACGACCCTGTACTGGGCGAAGGCGGACGGCAAGGCCCGCTGGACCCTCTTCGACCCGGAGCGCAACGCCCACCGCATGACACGCCAGGCCCTGTCCTCGACGCTCCGGCCGGCCGTGGAGCGAGACGAATTCGCGCTGGAGTACCAGCCGTTGGTGGACCTGGAGAGCGGCGCGGTGCGCGGGGTGGAGGCGCTGGTGCGCTGGAAACACCCGCAGTTCGGCACCCTGACGCCGAACCGGTTCATCGGCATCGCCGAAGAGGACGGCTCCATCGTGCAGTTGGGACGGTGGGTGCTGCGCACCGCCTGCCGCCAGGCCCGGCGCTGGCAGCTCGACCACCCCAGCGACACGCCGGTCTTCGTGTCGGTCAACGTCGCGGTACGCCAGGTGTGGGACTCCGACCTGGTGGGCGACGTCGCGGAGATCCTCGCCGAGACGGGGCTGGCCCCGCAGTTGCTCCAGCTGGAGCTGACCGAGTCGGCGGTGATGGGCTCCGCCGGCCGCCCGCTCCAGGCCCTCCAGGCGCTGAGCGACATGGGGGTGCGGATCGCGATCGACGACTTCGGCACCGGGTACTCGAACCTGGCCTACCTCAGCCGGCTGCCGGTCTCGGTCCTGAAGCTGGACGGCTCCTTCGTCCGCGGCTTCCGCTACGACGAGGGCGCGCACCCCAACCCGGCCGACGAGACCATCGTCGAGGCGCTGGTCCAGCTCGCGCACCGGCTGGGCCTGACGGTGACGGCGGAATGCGTGGAGACCGCCGGGCAGGCGGCCCGGCTGCGCGGCGTGGGCTGCGACACCGGCCAGGGCTGGCTGTACTCGCGGGCCGTGCCCCCGGACGTGATCGCCCGCATGATCCGCCGCCAGGCCGCCGCCGAGGGCGCCCCCGCCTTCGCGGCCCCGGCCGCCGACGGGCCCGCCCCGCACCCCCGGGTCTGAGGGGTACGGGGCGGGCCCGGCCCCGCCGGGCCGGGCGTACGGTCAGAGACTCCGGACGAACGCCCCGAACGCCTCCGACGCCACGGTGAAGGCGGGCCCGTCGGGCCGCTTGGAGTCCCGAACGGCGACCCGGCAGGGCTGCGCGGCCACCTCGACGCACTCGCCGCCGCTGCTACCGCTGTGCGAGGCCTTGCGCCAGGCCGCCTCGCCCAGGGGGGCGCACTCGACGCAATCGCCGCCGTTGGTGCTGCTGTACGTCGACTTACGCCACTGCACGCTCGTCAGGTCCACACTGGTCCCCATAGCGTTCCTCCATTAGGCGTGCGATCAGAAGGGCCGATTCCCCCGGCGAGAGGGCGTCGGCTTGCAGTCGAGCGTAGCCGACAGAACGCTCCCTGATCACTTGTGGATTGGCCGTCATATGGCCCGAGTCATAGCTCTCCGTGTAGAAGAGATCGGGATCGCCATCGAAGCGGAGAAGGTTGAACGATCCGGTCATGCCCGCGTGTTCACCTGCACAGAAGGGCATCACCTGGATCTGGATCCACGGATGCTCAACGAATTCCAACAGATGAGCCAGTTGGTCTCGCATCACCCCTCGGCTGCCGACCTCGCGATGCAGCAGCGCCTCGTCCAGCACGACGAGCAGGACGGGCGGGGTTTCGCGCGACAGTATGCGTTGGCGTTCCATACGGGCGGCTGCGAGGTCATTGGCCTTACCTGGGAACTCCACCCGCAGCAAGGCCTTCGCGTACGCCTCCGTCTGGAGCAGCCCGTACACAACCTGCGCCTGGAACGTCGAGATGTACGCCGCATTGGCCTCCATCTCCGCGTACGCCTGGAACCACGTCGGCAGCTGGCTCCTCAGCACCAGCCCCACCAAGCGGGAGAACAGCCCGCCGGTCCCCAGCGCCGCGTCCAGCCGTTCGGAGAAGTCGCGGGTCGGGACCTTCCGGGCCGTCTCGATCTGGCCGATCAGGGAGCCCGTGCAGTAGATGATCTCGCCCAACTGGCCCTGTTTCAGCTTCGCGTCCTCCCTCAACCTGCGCAGTTCGAAGCCGTAGTAGTCCAGCGGCGAGGCGCTGGGGTCGAGGTCGCGGATGTTGACCACGGGACGGTCACCCCCATGAAGACGCGGGTCGGATGCAGCCGTGGCCGAGCGTAGCGAGACCGGTACGCAGCGGTGTCGGGAATCCGGTAACCACGTGACACACCTCCGCCCCGCACCCGGGAAACAGGGTGCGGGGCGGAGTGTCGCTCGGCGCGGGGTGGGGGGATCAGCAGGCGCCGAGGTCCTTCCAGACACCCCATTCACCGGTGGTGCCGGGCACCTCGTTCTGCGTCCACCACTGGGCCTTGTACTTGCGGCCGTTGTGGGAGACCTCGGTTCCGCCGGTGTAGACGGTTCCCGCGACGTAGGCCGGGACGGAACCGCAGCCGGTGGTCGGCGGGGTCGTCGGCGGCGTGGTCGGGGGCGTCGTCGGCGGCGTGGTCGGAGGCGTCGTCGGCGGGGTCGTCGGCGGCACCGTGGTCCCGCCGAGGGCGTCCGAGATCTGGTTCAGCAGCGTGGTGTTGTTGTCCAGGCCGAGCAGCGAGTACATCATCGCGCCGGCCAGGCCGCGCTGCTTGCCGTAGTCGACCCGGGCCTGGATGGACTTCTGGTTCAGGCCGGTGAAGAACTCGCCGTCCTTGTAGAAGTACGAGGCCTTGGCCTGGTCGTCCCAGAAGGTGCTCGCCGGGTTGTCGACGATGCCGCCGAGCTCCTTGTAGTTCGCGATGCCGGCCTGCTGGCTGGTGGGCCGGGCGCCGGAGGCGCCGGTCGCGGACTGGGCGAGGCCGTTGTTCGCCCCTGCCGGGACGCCCTTCCAGCCGCGGTAGTAGAACTCGTAGCCCAGGGTCAGCTTGTTGGCGGGGAAGCCGCCGGTGATGCCGTAGGCCGGGTTGCCGTCGATCCAGGAGTCGATGGCGTTGTCGATGCTGTACTTCTGCGTGCCCGGGGCGATCGGGTCGGTCGGGTCGCCGGCCGGGGAGTAGAGCGGGGACTGGTGGTACGTCGGCCCGTCGCTGTCCCACGCGCCGTGCATGTCGTACGTCATGATGTTCGCGTAGTCGAGGTACGCGCCGATCTTGTCCGTCTCGATGTACTTGATCTTGTCCTGGCCGGCCGGGAGGGCCGAGGTCAGCAGGTACTTCTTGCCGCCGTTGGCCGCGCCGTGGGCGTCGAGCTGCTGGCGGAACTCCTTGAGCAGGAGCGTGAAGTTCTGCTTGTCCTCGGGGGCGTAGTGGTTGCCGAGGTGGCCGCCGGACGAGCCCGGGTACTCCCAGTCGATGTCGATGCCGTCGAAGATCCCGACCGCCGCGCCGACGCCGCCGTAGCCGCCCTCGACCGGCAGGTTGCCCTTGATGTACTGGTCGATGCAGGAGGACACGAGCTTCTTGCGGGAGGCGTCGGTCTTCGCCGCGTCGCTGAAGTACTTCGAGTACGTCCAGCCACCGAGCGAGATGTTGATCTTCAGGTGGGGGTACTTGGCCTTCAGCTGCTTGAACTGGTTGAAGACGCCCACGATCGGCTGGTCCCACTTGTCGGCGACACCGCTGACGCTGTCGGCCGCGCTGAAGGACTTCTGGTAGTCGGCGTACGAGTCGCCCGCACCGTCACCGGCGTTGGGGTTGTTGTCGTCGCCCGCCGCCTTGTTCGCCTCGAAACAGGTGAGGTTGGTGGGGTGGATGTTGCCGAACGAGTAGTTGATGACGTCCAGCTTGCCCGCTATGCCGCGGGTGTCGAGGTGCTTGGGGTAGAAGGCGCTCCCGTACACGCTCCACTGGTCGTAGTAGGCGATGCGGACGCCGCCGGCCGCGGCTGCCGCGGCGGCGGGGGTCGCGCCGGCCGCCTGGGCGGTGCTGAGCCCCGCGAAGGAGGCCAGCGCTCCGGCGGCCAGCGCCGCCGTGGCGGCGGCGGCGATGAGCGGTTTACGGATGTGCATGAACTGCCTCCGGGGGGTGGGAGGGAAGAGCAAGAAGTTCAGGTGGGAGATTGATAGCGATCACCGGAGGCCCGAGTCAATGGTTTGGACCAAACAAGGACTAGACCACTCCCAGCGCAAATCCCCTCGTCAGAGACCTGAGCGCACATCAGAAACCGCTCGCCACCTAGGGTGACGAGCGGTTTAAGGCTGCCTTGAGCCATGTCCCGGCAAGGTTTCGGCAACAAACCAGCCAAACTCCGTTTGTGTACGGTCAGCCCGCTGCGGGCGCCTCCACCGGCAGGCCGTACGCATCTGCGATGAGCCCGTACGAGCGCAACCGCACCGGTCCGCCGTGGGCGTTGGCGGTCAGCATGAGCTCGTCGGCGCCGGTCCGCTTGGCCAGGTCGTCGAGTCCGCTGCGGACCTCGTCCGGCGTGCCGTGGACGATGTCCACGAGCCGCGCCTCGACGAACTCCCGCTCCAGCGGGGAGTACGGATACGCGGCGGCCTCCTGCGGCGTCGGGATCAGCCCGGGCCGCCCGCTGCGCAGCCGGAGCATCGACAGAGCCCCGGTGAGCACCTCGGCACGGGCCTGCGCCGCGGTGTCGGCGGCGAGCGCGGCGACCCCGATGACCGCGTACGGGGCGTCGAGCACGGCCGAGGGCCGGAAGCTCTGCCGGTACAGGTCGAGGGCGGGCAGGGTGCCGGCCGCGGAGAAGTGGTGGGCGTAGGCGAAGGGCAGGCCGAGCTCGCCGGCGAGGCGGGCGCTGAAGCCGGAGGATCCCAGCAGCCAGATCGGCGGTCGCCCGGCGGGCCCCTGGACCGGCCCCGGCACGGCGTGCACACGGGCGTAGGGGTGCCCGTGGGGGAAGTCGTCGTCGAGGAAGCGGATGAGCTCGGAGAGGCTGCGGGGGAACTCGTCGGCGGCTCCGTCCAGGCGCCCGGCCCCGCGCAGCGCGGCCGCGGTCCGCGGATCGGTGCCGGGGGCCCGGCCGAGCCCGAGGTCGATCCGCCCGGGCGCGAGCGCCTCCAGGGTGCCGAACTGCTCGGCGACGGCGAGCGGGGCGTGGTTGGGCAGCATGACGCCGCCCGAACCGAGCCGGATGCGGGAGGTGTGCGCGGCGAGGTGGGCGAGGATCACGGCCGGCGAGGAGCTGGCGACGCCCGGCATGGAGTGGTGCTCGGCGACCCAGTGGCGGTGGTAACCGCGGGATTCGGCCAGCCGGGCGATCTCCACACTGGTGCGCAGGGCCTCGCGGGCCGTGCTGCCCGCGCCCACGGTGACGAGGTCCAGCACGGACAGCGGCACGGGCGCCTGACCTTGTGCGGTCCCGCGGATCCCGTCGCGGATGCCGCCCCGGCCACCCTCGGGCCGGCCGGCGTCCCCGGTGTCACTCATCGTCGCTCCCGTCTCGTTTTTCACATCCGTACGACATCCATACGACAGACGTACCAAGAACGTGAACCCCGGACGCGGCCGGGGCATTCCCGGCGCACCGGGGCAGGGTCATGACAGAGGCATATGCCACTGGAGTAGCTACAGGCGGGACGACATGATTGAGCCATCAATCTCTCCAACAGCCGCTCCACGGCCGCCTCTTGATGGTTACTGTGTTAGGGCAAGCGGTAACAACCTGCTAGGGGGAAACCGTGGCGCTGAAGCCCGAGCCGACCGCGCCGTTCCACTCGGCGCAGTACGCACTGCGCGTACTCGAAACGATCGCACGGCACGCCGGTGGCGTGACCGACGTGCAGATCGCGCGTGAATCCGGCCTGCCCGCAGTCCATCTCGCCCCGATGCTGCTCATGCTGCGCCGGGAGGGGTACGTCCTGCAGGTCGCCGACGGCGCCTATGCCATAGGGGACTCGCTCGTCCTCCTCGGCTCCGGCGCCGACCGCCAGCAGGCCCTGTCGGACAAGCTCCAGGACACCCTGGACCAGCTCCGGGACTCGGTCGGCGCGGCCGTCTACATCAGCCGGTACGTGGACGGCGAGGTCCGGATCACGCAGTTCGCGGACAGTCCCCGCACCCCGAAGGTGCACGAGTGGGTCGACTTCCGCTCCGCCGCGCACGCCAGCGCGGTCGGGAAGTGCCTGCTGACGCAGCTCGACCTGGACGGGCGCCGCGACCACCTGTCCCGGCACAAGATCGCCCGGCTCACCTCGAAGACGATCGTGAACGAGCGGATCCTGTTCTCCAAGCTGGACGCGCAGCCGGCCACCGTGCCCGTGCTGGACCTGCAGGAGTACGCCGTGGGCACCGTCTGCGCGGCCGTCCCGATCACGGCCGGGAACGCGGTGGGCTGCCTGGCCCTGTCGATGCCCGTGGAGCACGCGCACCGGCTGCGGGCCGCGGCCGACGCCCTGAACCGGAAGGCCGGGCCGCTGCTGCTGTCGCTCACCCTGTGAGCGGGGGCGTGGTGCGCGGAGGCGCGGTAAGGGGCGGAAAACACTTCGGGCGGTTCCCGGTGAACCGGAAACCGCCCGAAGGACAGGTGCGCCGCCAGGGACTCGAACCCCGGACCCGCTGATTAAGAGTCAGCTGCTCTAACCAACTGAGCTAGCGGCGCCTGCTGACAGAGAAAATACTACCCGGTCCCGAGGGGTGCTCAAAACCATTGGCCGTGCGCCGCCTGCGGGCCGGGGTGCCGCTGCGCGGGGCCTGCCCCTGTCCGCCTTCCGCCGTTCCCCGGGGCTCCGCCCCGGACCCCGCGCCTCAAACGCCGCCGGGGCTGAATCTGCCCGGCCTAGGGGTGGAGGAGGTGGGTGCGGTTCTGGGCCGCGTACCTCGACAGGAGGGCGGCTAGGGCCGGTGCGTCCAACGGGCGGTACTCCCCGTCGGGGGTGCGCTGCCAGACCCGGCCCGGGTGGCCCGGGGAGCCGTCCGGGAGCGGCCGGGTGAGGAAGGCGGCTCGGCGGAGGGCGACTCGGTGGATCTTGTTCGTGGCCGTGACCGGCATCGACGGGACCACCCGGACGTACCGCGGCGGCATCTTCGTGCCCAGGTCCGGCTGCGCGGCCAGGAACTCCGCGAAGGCGCCCGGCGCGAACTCCGCGCCCTCGTTCAGGGCCAGCGCCGCCATCACCTGGTCCCCCGCCACCTCGTCCGGCACGGCGTAGACGGCTACCGCCGCCGCCCGCGGCCACCGGGCCAGGATGTTCTCGATCACTGCCGCCGCCAGGTTCTCGCTGTCGACCCGGAGCCGGTCGTCCGTACGTCCGGCGAAGTAGAGGAAGCCGGCCGCGTCGCGGAAGAAGAGGTCCCCCGTCCAGTACCAGCCGTCCCGGGTGCGGGCGGCTTCCGCTCCGGGGTTGCGCCAGTAGCCCTCGAAGAGGCTGCGGCCCCGGTTGACCAGCTCGCCGATGGCCTCGTCGCCGTTCAGCAGGCGGCCGTCCCCGTCGAAGACCGCCGGCGGGCAGGTACGGCCCGTCTCCGGGTCGATCACCGCCAGATCGTCGCCCGCGCCCGCCCGCCCCAGGGCGCCCGGCGGGGTGTCCGGGGTGCGCTGGACGGAGGCCCCGCCCTCGGTGGCCCCGTACCCCTCCACCAGCCGGACCCCGAAGCGCTCGGCGAAGCGGGCCGCGTCCACCGCCCCGGCCTCGGTGCCGAAGCCGAGCCGCAGGGTGTGCTCGCGGTCGTCGGGGCGCGGGTCGGTGGCGAGGAGGTACTGGACGGCCCGGCCGACGTAGGTGAAGTACGTCGCCCCGTACGCCCGGACGTCGTCCAGGAAGGCCGAGGCCGAGAAGCGGCGGCGCAGCGCCACGGACGCGTCCCCGGCCAGGGCGGGCAGCCAGTCGGCGATGACGGCGTTGCCGTGGAAGAGCGGCATGCAGACGTAGTGCACGTCGTCCGGCGTCACGGAGAACTGGCGGGCCAGCGCCGACCCGGCGGCGGCCAGCCGGCCCTGGGTGCAGATGGCGGCCTTGGGGGCGCCGGTGGAGCCGGAGGTGAAGTAGAGGAGCAGCCGGGAGGCGGGCCCGGGAGTGCCCAGCGTCGCCTCGCCGGGCTTGGCGGCCGCGTACGGGGCGAGCAGTGCCTCGTACTCCTCGGTGCCGGTGACGAGGAGGCGGACGCCGGGCAGGTCCAGGCCGCGCAGCAGCGGCAGGTGGGCGCGCTCGGTCACCAGCAGGCGGCAGTCGGTGTGCAGGATGTCGCGCGCGAGCTCGGGACCGCGACGGGTCGGGTTGATCCCGGCGACGGCGGCCCCCGCGAGGGCCGCCGCGCCGAGCCAGAACGGGAACTCGGGGGTGTTGTCGAGCAGCACCCCCAGGTGCGGTTCGGCCTCCGGCGGCATGAGGTCGACGAGGAGCGCGGCGCGCGCGGCGGACTCCTGGGCGGTCCGGTGGCGGGTGAGGACGCGGCGCTCGCCGTCCTCGTACAGCAGCCCGGGCCGGTGGTCGCCCCATTGGCGCGCTATGAGCTCCGCGACGGTTTCGGGTCCAGTCGACGTCCGCATGCGGCCGGAGAGTAGCTGACGTTACGTCAGAATTGAACGTCGGAGCAGGAGTAGAAGGCCATCGGGGTGTCGTTGACCGTCCAGACCGCGAGGATCATGTGGCGACCCGACTTGCCGCTCGGCATGGCCCCCTGGTGGACGGTGGTCATGGAGGGCCGGGCGCCGTTGTAGGCGACGGTGAGGAAGGGCTGGGGGTCGAGAGACGCGCGGGTGAGGGGCTTGGTGGGGTCCCAGCCGTTCTTGGTGACGTAGTACTTGAAGTCGGTGGTCGAGTGGTTGGCGGTGAACTGCCACCGGAAGGAGTAGCCCTGTCCGCTGGTCACACGGGTGGTGGGCCAGGTGCCGCCACGCTGGTCGTCGAGCTCGGAGAACTGGGCGTTGCCGCCGGCGCATATCTTGCCGTCGGCGGGGCCGGCGGCCGGGAAGCCCTTGAAGCCCTCGACGCTCTGCGGCTCCCACTGGATGGCGCCGCAGTTGGACACGGTCCTGTTGGCACAGAGCTTCTGGCGGCTGATGGCGGTGTCGGTGTAGCCGTGGCTGCTCGCGCTGGGGGCACTGAGCAGGGTGATCCCGGCAACGAGGCCGAGGCCGAGCGCGGCGGCGCCGGCCCGTCCGGGCATGCGGAAGTGACGCATGATGCTCCTTGAACGTGGGGGGAGTTCGGCGAGAGCGTGCGCACGCGTGGGGATGAAGTGATGGGCCCTGGATCGCCGTACGGATTTCAGGTCTAGACCAACTCCCAGATTATTGACGAGAGTTGTCCATGTCCATACCAAAGGGGGAACGGGTGGTCCGGTCCAACCGGCCACCCGTTCCCCACCGCTGCGGAACCCGCTATTCCGACCGGCCCGTGTAGAAGGCGACCGTGAGGTCCTTCACGAGGGCCTTGCGCTCGTAGTCGTCCAGCTCGACGATCCCGCGCGAGGTCAGCCGGTGGACGGTGTCGTCCACCGCGTCCACGACCGAGGTCAGCACGGTGTCGCGGTGCTTGGCGTCGATCGCCGCGACCCGGCGGCGACGCATCGCCTCGGCGACCTCGGGGGCGTACTCGATCCTCGTCGGCTGGGCCGAGAAGACCTCGACGCCCACGGCCTCGGTCTCCGCCGCCAGCATCCGGGTCAGCGCGTCGCCGACGGCCTCGGCGTCGCGCAGGGTCGGGGCGGCCTCGTGGAAGGCGTCGGCCGGGAGCTGGGACAGGACGCGGGCCATGGCCGACTCGACCTGTTCGGCGAGGTACTCGGTGTGGTCGGCGACGGCGAGCGTGGCGCGGGCCGTGTCCTTGACCTGCCAGACGACGTGGACGACGACCTGGAGGGCGAGACCGCTCGAGTCCACGGCGGGCATCGGGTCGCTGCGCCAGTGGCGCAGCCGCACGTCGACCCGGCGGCGCAGCAGCAGCGGACTGACCCAGGTCAGACCGGTGCGCCGGACCGTGCCCCGGTAGCGGCCGAAGAGGGTGAGCACCCAGGCGTGGCCGGTCCGGGCGCGGCCGAGGCCGCCGAGCGCCAGGAGCGCGACGATGCCGAGGAAGGCGAGCGGCGGCCAGTGGGTGGCGCGCAGCCCCTCGTAGGCGCGGGGGGCCGCGCCGAACGCCGCCACCAGGGACGCCGGGACGACCCCGGCCCGCCAGAGCACGGCGACGCAGCCGGCGAGGGCCAGGCCGCCGACGGCCACGCCGATCCAGCCGGGCAGCACCGGTCCGCGGTGCTCCCGGAGCCGGTCGTCGCCCCGGGGGACGCGGCGGCCGGGGGCGGGGCGCACCGACGCCGACGCCGAGCCGGGCGCGGGCCGGGTCCGGGCGGCCCGGTCCGGGTCCGCGGCGGGGGGTCGGGGGCCGGCGCGGAACGGCAGGTGGAGCGGTACCTCGGTGACCGCCGTGCCGCGGATCGGCGCGGTGGGGGGAACGAGGAGCAGGTCCTGGGTGTCGTCCTCTTCCCGCTCCATCCCCCGGGCCACAGCCCGGGCGACGATCTCGGCCACCCCGGGCCCGGGCACGCCGGCGTGCGGGGTGCGGGGGTCGGCGGCGTGCGGCTCCGGGTCGGCGGCGGTGCCGGGCTCCGGGTCGGCGGCCGCTTCGGTGACCGGGTCGGTGGCCGCCTCGGTGACCGGGGCGGCGCCGTCGTGCGGCGGCTCGGGCTCCGGGTTCGGGTGTGGGTACGGCTCCGGGTGCGGGTCGGGGTCCGGGTACGGGGCCGCCGGCGGCTCCCCCTCGGGCTCGGTCCGCACGCGGGCGGCGGGGACCGGGGCCTCGGCGGAGACCCGGGCCTCGGCGGGGCGGGCGTCCTGCTCCGCAGCACCGCCGCGCGGACCCGTGAGCACCGCGCCCGGGGGCTCGTACGGCGGCGCGGACGCGGGCTCCGGTTCCTCGGCGGCCGGGGTCGAGCGGGTGTGCGGCAGGGCGGAGACGGCCCCCGCCCGGCGGGCCGGGGCCTCCTGGCGTGCGGGACCGCCCTCCGGGGCGGCCTCGGCGGGCCCGAACGGCGACACCGGCCCGGGCTCGCGCACCGCCGCGGCCTCCGCCGGGCGGGAGTGCGACACCTCCCCGGCGTCCGGCGCCGGCGGCCAGGGCCAGGGCTCCACCGGGCGGGCGGGCGGCGCGGCCGCCGGGGCCTGCTCCCCCGCCGACGGGGCGGCTGCGAGGACGGCATCGGCCCGCGCCGCCGGTACGGCTTCCGCCGGGCTCGGAACCGGCACCGGCACCGGTTCGGGACGTCCGTACGGCGCCACCGGACCCTGCGGCTCGGCCGGCGGGCCGTCGACCCGGGCGGCGGGAACCGCCTCGACCGGAGCCGAGGCCGGAACCGGAACCGCGACCGGCGCGGATACGGACACGGACACGGGGACGGAAACCCGGACCGGGACCGGAACCGGCGCCCGAGTCGGGGCCCGGAACGGCTCCGGAGCCGGCACCTGAGCCGCGACCGGAACCGGGACCGGAGCCGGCGCCTGCACCGCCACCGGGACCGAGACCGGAGCCTGGAACGGCTCCGGAGCCGGCACCTGAGCCGCGACCGGAACCGGGACCGGAGTCGGGGCCGCGACCGGAACCGGAACCGGCGCAGGTGCCGCGTACGGCGCGGAACCCGTGTGGGGCGCCGCCGGGGAGGCCACGGTCCAGGCCGTCGGGGCCATCGGCGCCGGGGTCATCGGCGCCGGGGTCATCGGTACGGCCGGGGCCGTCGGTGCCATCGGAGCGGCCGGTCCCGCCGGGGCTTCGGCGAGAAGGGCCGGGCGGACCGGCCGGGCGGCCACCGGGGGGATCCGGAAGGTGCCCGTGGTCGAAGTGGTGCGCGTGGGGTACATCGTTGCCTCCGTCATGCGAACAGCCGGCGCCAGGTTTCCGGGCCCGGGTAACCGTTGGCCGCGGCGCCGCGCCAGCCCTGCGCGCGCTGGAACGCCTCGACGTTGCGGCGGTCGGCCTCGCCCCAGCGGGGTCCGGGGCCGGAGGTGTAGTGCTTGCCGAAGCCCTTCTTCACCAGCTGGCGGCCCAGCGCCGCCACGGCCTCGTGGGACACGCCCGGGCGGAACACCGCCGCGCCCGGGTAGGCCCGTACGCCGCCGGGGCCCGGCGAGCCCGTAGCCGACGGCGGGATGTCCTTGCCCTGGTGCTCGACCAGCAGGCGCCAGGTCTGCGCGCCCGGCAGGCCGTCCGCCTCGGTGCCCGTCCAGCCCTGGGCGCGCTGGAAGGCCTGGGTGGCCAGCCGGTCGGCGTCGGTATAGGTGCGGCTCGGGCCCTTCGGGTAGAAGCGGGCGCCGCGCTCGACCAGCATCCGGCCCAGGTGCTCGACGTACTCGTTCGAGGCGCCCGGCCCGAACTTCGCCGCCCCCGGGAAGGCCGTCGGGACCGTCGGCTTCGGTCCGGCGGCCGGGGCCTCCGGCGTGATCCCGCCGGTGATGCCGTTGTACCGGTACGGCAGGTACTTGGTGGAATTGGTCCAGTAGCCGTAGGGCGTCGTCTGTTTCCGCGTCGTCGGCTTCGTCTGCTCGTACGCGATGTAGTGCGTCCGGGTCTGGTCCGCCCAGCCGCCGAAGAGGACCACGTGGGAGCCCTTGTTGGGGTCCGCCGGGTTGTGGAAGAGCAGCATGTCCCCCGGGAGCAGCTCGTCCTTGGTGATCTTCGTGGCGAAGGTGTCGAGGCTGCCGGTCCACTCGTTCGTGCCGAGGTTCCAGGCCATGGAGACGTAGCCCGAGCAGTCCTGCCGGTACCCGTCCGTCCAGTACTCGGTCATGCTGTACGGCACCTTCGCGTCCAGCCACAGCTTCGCGCGGTTGATGATCGTCGCCCGGTCGATCCGCTTCACCGCGCCGGGGGCCGTCGGGGCGGCCGGGGTGCCGGGCTTGCCGCCCTTCGGCCCGTGCAGCGGGGCCCGGCCGCCCTGCGGGGAGCCGGGCGGGTCCTCGTCCGCGGTCACCGCGCCGGCGGCCGGTGCGGCCGCCGCCGCCGCGGCCGCACCTCCGCCGCCGAGGACCACGCCCGCGGCGGTGGCCAGGACGAGCGCGCGGCGCGCGCCGCGCGCCGCGGGGTGCCCCCCGTCCCGGAGCGGTATGGCCCGCGCACGGGCGAGGGAGCGACGGCGCTGGGCGCAGCCCTGGCACGCGCAGTCGCCCGCTGGCTCGTACTCCTGGAAAACGGGCATCGACATCGGCCCATGCGGCGTCGGAGGCTGCATCGTCATGCGGTTCCGTCCACTCCCCTGCTCGTCCACTGGTCGGACCGTGCCGTATCTGGCGGGGCATCAGATGTGGCACGACCAAGACATATCGTGCACGATGAACCACCCAAACATGGGTTAATCGGACAAGGCGGGCGTGGCTGGTCATGAGCACCAGCGGGAGTGGGGTAGAGTTTTCCCTGTCACCAAGCGCCGCTAGCTCAGTTGGTTAGAGCAGCTGACTCTTAATCAGCGGGTCCGGGGTTCGAGTCCCTGGCGGCGCACAGACGACAAGAAGGCCCCCACGCGAGTGGGGGCCTTCTTCGTGTCGTGCCGCGGGCGCGCGGGAGCCCTACGCCGCCGTTCCCGGGCGGACGCCCGCACCCGTCAGGTAGGCGGAGACCACCACGTTGGCCGTGTACTCCTTGGACGCCTTGTCGTACGAACCGCCGCAGGTGACCAGCCGCAGTTCCGCCCGGCCCGCGACCCGCTGGCCGTACGCCTTGTGCGGGTCGAAGCCCGCCCGCTCGTAGACCCGTACGTCCTCGATCGTGAACTCGGCCACCGACCCGTCGGCCCGCACCACCCGTACCTTCTCGCCCGGCTGCGCCGAGCTCAGGCCGAAGAACACCGCAGGCTTCGACTTGGTGTCCACGTGCCCCACCATCAGTGCCGTCCCGGCGGCACCCGGCTGGGTGCCCGCGCCCCACCAGCCCACCGTGCCCGGGCTGCCGTACGGGGGCGGCTCGATCGCACCGTCCTTGTCCAGGCCCCGGGAGATCACCGGGGCCTGGACGCCTATGGAGGGCACGTCGACCCGTTCGGGCGAGGACCCCGGCAGCGGGGCGTGCGCGGCCGGCATGCCCGGACCCACCTTCCCGCCGCCCTGGCCGGCGAGGGGCGAGGGTATCCCGGTCAGCTGGCGGCCCCACAGCCACAGGCCGAGGACCAGTACGGACCAGGCGACGAAGGTCAGCAGCCGGCTGCCGGCGGTCGCCCCGGCCTTGCTCACTCGCCGCTTCGGCGGCGGCGCAGGGTCAGCGCGCGTCCGGCAACGGCCAGCGTGGCCACGGCGGCGAGCACGGCGCCGATCACCGTGTGCGGCACCCCCGGGCCACCGCTCTCCTGCTCCTTGGCCGCGGCGGCGAGCCGGGACGTCTCCGCGAGCTCGGCGGACATGCCGCCGCCTCCCGCGTGGACCGGCCAGACCGGCGAGGGGTGGTGGGTCGGGCGGTGGTGGTGGTGGGCGATCTCAATGGAGCCGCGGACCTTGTCGTGCCCGTCGCAGGTCACCCGGATGGAGTGCCAGCCGGGCGAGGCGTGCGAGCTGATCATCGCCTCGCCGTAGAGCGGGCTGCGGCCGCTGTCGCGGCCGTACAGGTCGGCGTCCGCCACGAAGACGGCGGACTTGGCCGCCCCCCGGGTGCCGTCACAGCCCTGGACGCGCAGCTTGACCTGCGATCCGGGGTGGGCCGGGTTCGGATCGACCGAGATGCTCTCGCGGCCGCCGCGTTCCTCCTCGCCCGCGAGGGCGGTGGGCGCGGTCACCGCGGCGAACGCCGTCAGGGCGACGGCCACACCGGTGACACGGAGTGCGATGGAAATGCTGCGCATGGTGAACCTCCTCAACAAGGAGATTCACGCGCGGCGCGCCGCCCCGCATCCGGAGCGGCGCCGTACGTGTCAGCCGTACGCGCTACACGAGGTCGATCAGGTCGGCGATCGAGTCGACCGTCTTGGTCGGGCGGTAGGGGAACTTCTCGGTGTCGGCGACCGAGGTCAGGCCGGTGAGGACGAGGAAGGTCTGCATGCCCGCCTCCAGTCCGGCCAGGACGTCGGTGTCCATCCGGTCGCCGATCATCGCGCTGCTCTCGGAGTGCGCGCCGATGGCGTTCAGCCCGGTCCGCATCATCAGCGGGTTGGGCTTGCCGGCGAAGTACGGCTTCTTGCCGGTCGCCTTGGTGATCAGCGCGGCGACGGCGCCGGTCGCCGGGAGCGGGCCCTCGGCGGAGGGGCCGGTCTCGTCGGGGTTCGTGCAGATGAAGCGGGCGCCCGCGTTGATCAGGCGGACCGCCTTCGTCATCGCCTCGAAGCTGTAGGTGCGGGTCTCGCCCAGGACCACGTAGTCGGGCTCGTGGTCGGTCAGGATGTAGCCGATGTCGTGCAGGGCGGTGGTCAGGCCGGCCTCGCCGATGACGTACGCCGTGCCGCCCGGACGCTGGTCGTCGAGGAACTTCGCGGTGGCCAGCGCCGAGGTCCAGATGTTCTCGACGGGGACGTCGAGGCCCATGCGGCTCAGGCGGGCCTGCAGGTCGCGGGGGGTGTAGATGGAGTTGTTGGTCAGCACCAGGAAGGGCTTGCCGGAATCGCGCAGCCGCTTGATGAAGGCGTCGGCACCGGGGATCGGCGTGCCCTCGTGGATGAGGACCCCGTCCATGTCGGTCAGCCAGGATTCGATCGGCTTGCGCTCTGCCACGGGACTGTTCTCCGCTCTGCGGGGCCTCTGACCTCGGGGGCCTCTGATCTTTACCACCCTATCCGGGCCGGGCCGCGGACGCGGAGGGCGTCCACGGCCCGGACAGGCGGGCCCGGACAGCGGGCCCCGCAAGGAGCCGGCCGGGTCGGTCGGCGGACCGGACCGGCCGGCGTCCCCGGTCAGCCGAGGCGGACGTCGTCGACGGTCCAGTACCAGTTGTTGTTGCCGCTGTAGCGGAAGCGGACCTGGACGTCGGTGGCACCGGCCGGGACCTGGAGGGCGATCGACTCGGCCTTCGCGACCGCGTCGGCGGTGTAGCTCTTCACGACGGCCGGGGCGCCGCCGTTGTAGGACACCAGGACCTGGGCGGTCTGCCCGGCCTCCTGGCGGTAGTGGGTCTGGAAGGACAGGGTCCGGGTGGAGCCGCCCGCGACCGGCCACTTGGGGGTGACCAGCGTGGAGTCGAAGGTGCCGGTGTGGCTCTTGTCGTCCCACTCGTCGGAGTCGGCGACGGCGAAGACGTCACGGGAGCGGACGTTCAGCTCGCGCCACTGGTCGCGCTGCGACTGGCTCCAGAACTCGTCGGTGGCGAAGGTCCAGCCGGCCCATTCGGTGACGCCGCCGGTGCCCATCTTCGAGTTGTCCACGGACCAGCCCGCCGGCGGGGTGCGGGTGAAACCCTTGGTGCCGGCCGGGATCCCGGTCTCGTCCACGCGGGCCTGGAGGGCCGGGCGCAGGGTGTCGAAGGGGTCGCTGTCGGGGGCGTTCAGCGGGACGCCGTCGAGGCCGGCGGCGCTGACGCCGACGTGGGCGAGGGCGGTCGCGGCGACGTCGACCAGGCGCACGTCCTCCCGTACCGAACCGGCCGGGATGCCCGCGCCGCGGGCGATGACGAAGGTGCCGCGCTCGGCGATGCTGGAGCCGCCGTGGCCGCCGCCGTTGGTGTGGCCGTGGTCGGTGGTGACCAGGACCTTCCAGTTCTCCTGGGCGTACGTCGGACGGTTCTGGACTGCGGTCAGCAGCTTGCCGATCAGCACGTCGACCCGGGCGACCGCGTTCAGGTACTCCTGGCTCGCGGCGCCGGAGGTGTGGCCGGCGTGGTCGATCTCGCCGAGGTAGACGAAGGCCGCGTCGGGGTTCTGGTCCCGCAGTTCGGTGGCGGCCGCGGCGGCGATCTTCGGGTCCTCGCTGCCGTAGCCGTCGCGGTCGCCCTTGAGGGAGAGGCGCTTGTCGACCTTGGCCGAGAAGATCGGTCCGTTCTGGTCGGTGGAGGTGATCGGCTCCCAGTCGGCGGCCGCGTACGTGCTGAGCGCCGGCCTGGCGTCCTCGATGCGGGTCAGGAAGTCCGGGTGGGCCGTGTAGTTCTTGCCGGTGAAGGAGTTGTCCTTCACGCCGTGCTTGTCGGGCCACACGCCGGTGGCGATGGTGGACCAGCCGGGGCCCGAGGAGGTGGCCGCCATCGGGTTGGCGTAGAGGGTGCTGCGGGCGGTCAGGCCCTGGGCCATCAGACCGTTCAGGTGGGGCGCGTTGGCCACCTTGACGCGGTCGAGGACCGCGCCGTCGATGCCGATGACGAGGACCTTGTCGGTGGTGGCCGCCGACTCCCCGGCGGTGGCGGCGGTGGTGCCGAGGGCGGTGGCGAGCAGGGCGGCGGCGGTGGCCGCCACGGCGAGGGTGCGTCCGGGCAGGACAGCAGTGGTCACGTACTCCTCCGGGAGCAATCGTGGGGAAGGCGCGGCAGGGCGGGGCGCGGGCGTGCGGGTGGGGCGGGGACACTGCGTGCGCCGGGCCCGGACCGGGGGTGCGGTCCTCGGTCCAGACCCGTTATCTCGGTGTCACGGCGGGGCCGTGTCGGTGCAAGCGTCACTCTCGCGGCCGTGGGGTGGCCAGGAAGTAACCGGTCAGCTTCCGGTTGCCGACTTCCACGCGTCCACGTATCCGGTGAGGTTCTTGTCGATGTCGGCCCAGTCCGGCTCGAAGACCTCGACGCCCGCCAGGATCCTGGTGAGTTCGACGGCGTTGGCGTCGGTCGGCCGGACGTCGGCGCGGGCCGGGAAGCCGCCGCCGACCTCGCTGACCAGCTTCTGGGACTCCTCCGTCAGGAGGTGGTCGAGGAGCTTCTTGCCGTTCTCCGTGTGCGGGGCCTCGGCGACGAGACCGGCCGCGTACGGGAGGGCGAAGGTGGTGGGCCTGCCGCCTTCGCGGGCCGGGAACCAGATGCCCAGGTTCGGCATGGACTTGGACTGCGCGAAGTTCATCTGGACGTCGCCGTTGGCCACGAGCAGCTCGCCCTTGTCGGTCTTCGGCGCGAGCTTGCTGGTGGAGGAGGACGGGCCGACGTTGTTGGCCTGGAGCTTCTTCAGGTACTCCATCGCCGGCTCCTTGCCGCCGAAGTCGTGCATCGACTTGATGAGGACTGCGGTGCCGTCGCCCGCGACGCCCGGGGTGGAGTACTGGAGCTTGCCCTTGAACTCGGGGTCGAGCAGCTCCTCCCAGGTCTTGGGGGCCTCGGCGAGCTCCTTCTTGTTGTAGACGAAGCCGAAGTAGTTGTTGACGACCGAGGTCCACGTGCCGGCGGCGGCCTTGTCCGCGCCGTTGACCTTGTCGGAGCCCTGCGGCGCGTACGCCTGGAGCAGGCCCTTGCCGTCGGCCTGCTGGATGAAGGGGGGCAGGGTGATCAGTACGTCGGCCTGGGTGTTGGTCTTCTCGCGGACGGCGCGCTGGACCATCTCGCCCGAGCCGCCCTCGACGTACTTGACCTCGATGCCGGTCTTCTTGGTGAAGTCGGCGAAGACCTTGTCGTACCAGCCGTCGCCCTTCTCGCTCTTGAGGCCGTCGGCGCTGTAGACGGTGACGACCTTCTCGCCGCCGCCGGAGTCGGCGGAGGAGGAGGCGCCGCCGCAGGCGGTGAGGGTGGCGGTCAGGGCGAGGCCGGCTGAGGCGGCGACGGTACGGAGCAGGAGCTTACTGGGCGGGAGCGTGCTGGGAAGGAGCGTGCTGGGCATGGAACTTCCTTACGGGAAAAGGGAGTCGGCAGAGGTTCAGCAGGGGCAGCGGTGCAGGGGTGGGGGCGCTCGGGCCGGGTCGGGCGGGGATGGGACGTGGCCGGGCGCCGGGCCGGGTCAGCGGTACGCGGCCCGGGTGCGGATACGGGAGACGGCCAGCAGGACCGTCAGGGTCGCGGCCATCAGGACCACGGCGACGGCGGACCCGCTGAACAGCGCGCCCCGGTCGGTGGCGGTGAAGACGCGGACGGGCAGGGGCATCCAGTCCGGTGGGTAGAGCATCATCGTCGCGCTCAGCTCCCCCATCGACAGGGCGAAGCAGAGCCCGGCGGCCGCGGTGAGGGACGGCAGCAGCAGGGGCAGCCTGATCCGCCACAGCACGTACGCGGGACCGGCGCCGAGGGAGGCCGCGGCCTGTTCGTACGCGGGGTCGAGCCGGACGATCGCGGCGGAGACGGACTGGTACGCGAAGGCGGTGACGAGGACGGTGTGCGCCAGGACCACGATGGAGCCGGTGCCGTTGAGCAGCAGCGGCGGCCGGCTGAACGCGACGAGCACGGCCAGGCCGACCACCACGGACGGCACGGCGACGGGCAGCACGAACAGCGCGTCGAGCACCCGCTTCCCGCGCCGCCCGAGCGCGGCGGCGGCGAGCGCGGCCCAGGTGCCGAGGGTCAGGGCGAGCAGGCTGGCCGTCACGGCGGTGACCAGGGACGTGGTCAGGGCCTGGAGGGATTCGCCGCGGACGGCGGCGGCGTAGTTCCCGGTGGTCGGACCGGAGGGGAAGGCGCCGGACCAGTGGGTGGCGAAGGAGGCCCCGACCACGACGAGCAGCGGCAGGGCGAAGAGGGGGAGGAAGAGGGCGGCGAAGAGGCCCCAGGCGGCCCAGCGGCCGGTCCGGCTATGCACCAGCACGCTTGCTCACCATCCGGTAGAGGCCGAACAGGCCGACGGAGATCGCGATGTTGACGACGGCGACCACGCAGGCGGCCTGGTAGTCGGATTCGAGGATCGCCTTGCCGTAGACGAGCATCGGCAGCGTCGTGACGCCCTTGGCGCCGGTGAACAGGACGATCCCGAACTCGTTGAGGCACAGGACGAGGACGAGGCTGCCGCCGGCGGCGAGTGCCGGGAGGGCCTCGGGCAGGATCACCCGGCGGACGATGCGGGCCGGGCGGGCGCCGAGTCCGGCGGCGACTTCGAGCTGTGCGGTGTCCAGTTGGGAGAAGGCGGCGAGCAGGGGGCGCATGACGAAGGGCGTGAAGTACGTGATCTCGGCGAGGAGGACGCCCCAGGGCGTGGCGAGGAAGCGGAAGGGCCCCTCGGCGGTGCCGGTGAGGTCGGTCCAGACGCCGTTGGCCATGCCCACGCTGCCGTAGATGAAGAGCAGGGCGAGGGTGATGAGGAAGGAGGGGAAGGAGAGGAAGACGTCGATGAACTTCGCGACGGCGCGGGCCCCGGGGAACGGTACGAAGGCGATGACCAGCGCGAGCGCGAAGCCGAGGACGAGACAGCCGGCGGTGGCGCCGACGGCCAGCCAGACGGTGGTCCAGAGGGCCTCCCGGAACGCGGTGGAGGCGAAGACGGAGCCGTAGGCGTCGAAGGCGCCGCCGCCCTCGGGGGTGAGGGACTGCTGGACGACCAGGCCGAGGGGGTAGAGGAAGACGAGCGCGAGCACGGCCACGGGCGGCAGGGCCCACACCCCGCGCGGCAGCCGCCGGCCCGGCCGCGGGGCGGCGCCGGCCGGGGTCCCGCCCTCCGGGGCCGCGCGGCCCGGCCGGGCCGCCGCGGGGGCGGGGACCTCGGCTCCGAGGCGGGCGGCGCCGCGCTCGGGGTGGGCGGGGGCGGGGTGGGCCGGGGCGGGATGGGCCGGGGCGGGATGGGCGAGGGCGGGGGCGGGACGCGAGGCGTCAGGCATGTGACACACCCGCCGCCAGCAGCACCGCGTCCCGCGGCTCGAAGTGCAGGGTGACCCGGTCGCCGAGGGCGGGGGTCTCGCGCAGTTCGGGGAGGTCCGCCTTGACGCGGTGGCCGTGGACGTCGACGTACAACCGGTGTGTGGAGCCCCGCCACTGGACCTCGGCGATGGTGCCGCTGAGGGGGTTGGGGCCGTCGCCGAGGCCGAGCAGGTGCGGCCGTACGCACAGGGTGGCGTGCGATCCGGGCACCGCGCGGCCGCGGTCGAGCTCCAGCGGGCGGCCCTCGAAGACCGCTCCGGTGTCCGCGACGGTGACCGGGAGCAGGTTGGCGTTGCCGACGAACGAGGCGGTGAACTCGGTGCGCGGGGACCGGTACAGCTCCTGCGGGGTGCCGCAGTCCCGGAGCCGGGCCCGGTCCATGACCGCGATCCGGTCGGCCAGCGTGAGCGCCTCCACCTGGTCGTGCGTGACGTACAGGAGGGACACCTCCGGCAACTCCCGGTGAAGCCGGGCCAGTTCGGCGAGCATTCCGGACCGCAGCTGCGCGTCGAGCGCGGACAGCGGCTCGTCGAGCAGAAGCACCCCGGGGCGGATCGCGAGGGCGCGCGCGATCGCCACGCGCTGCTGCTGGCCGCCGGAGAGCTCGCGGGGGTAGCGCTTGGCGTAGGCGGCCATGCCGGTCAGGTCCAGGGCTTCGGCGACCCGGCCGGGTATCTCCGCGCGGGGCGTCTTGCGGGCCTTGAGGCCGAAGGCCACGTTCGCCTCCACCCGCATGTGCGGGAAGAGCGCGTACTGCTGGACCACCATGCCGATGCCCCGTTGGTGCGGCGGGAGCGCGGTGACGTCCCGGCCGCCGATCAGAACCCGGCCCGCGGCGGGCCGTACGAACCCGGCGACCGCGCGCAGGGCCGTGGTCTTGCCGGAGCCGGAGGGGCCGAGCAGGGCCATGACCTCGCCGGGCTCGACGGTCAGGTCGAGGGAGTCCAGGACGGTGGTGCCGTCGTAGGCGACGGTCACCCCCTCGAACCGGATGCCGCTCACGCCGGCTCCGCGCGGCGGGCGGGGCGGGCGGGGCGGGCAGCGGCGAGGACCGCGGGGAGCTCCGCGACGGAGCCGAGGACGTGGGTCGCGCCGTGCTCGGCGAGGGCGGCGCGGTCGTGGGCACCGGTGAGGACGCCGGCCACGAGCCCGGCACCGGCGCGGCTGCCGCTGAGCATGTCGTACGCGGTGTCGCCCGCGACCACGACGTCGCGTACGTCGGCCACGGCGCCGGTCCGCAGGAACGCGGCCAGCACCATGTCCGGGTACGGGCGGCCGCGGCCGCCCGCGTCGGCCGGGCAGAGGGTGAGGTCGGCGAGGTCGCGCCAGCCGAGGGCGTCGAGGATGGCGTCCTGGGTGACGCGGGCGAAGCCGGTCGTCAGGACGACGGTGCGGCCGTCGGCGCGGAGCTCCTCGATGGCTTCCCGGGCGCCGGGGAGCGGGGCGACGAGTCCGCCGTCGACGAGGTCCCCGTACGCCTCCTCGAAGGCGGCGTTCGCGCGCTGTGCGCGCTCCTCGCTGCCGAAGAGGTGGCGGAAGACGGAGATCTTCGACTCGCCCATGGTGTCGCGGACGTAGCGGAGCTTCTCCTCGTGGTCGGGGGCGCCCGGTGCGACGCCGAGGCGTTCGGCAGCGCGCTCGAAGGCGCGCTCGACCAGGCCCCCGTCGGCGACGGTGGTGCCGGCCATGTCGAGGACGACCAGCTTGCGGGAGTCGGCGTTGGGAGCGGCGTTGGCGTTGGCGTTGGTGTTGGTGTTGGTGTTGGTGTTGGTGTCGGTCATGTGGTTCACCAGCCCAGTTCGTTCGCTGTGGTCTCGGCTATGGCGGGCGAGCAGGTCATGCCGCGGCCGCCCGGTCCGGTCACCAGCCAGACGTCGTCGGCCACCTGTTGGCGGTGGACGACGCGGGTGGTGTCGGTGCACTGCGCGTACACGCCCGCCCAGCGGCGCCGGATCTTCGGCAGGGGGCGGCCCAGGAAGGACTCGGCGACCTCGGTGAGGTGCTCGTAGGGGTCCTCGAGGGTGTCGAAGGCGAAGGGGTGCTCGTACTCGTGGGTGTCGCCGATGGTCAGTCCGCCGTCCTGGCGCTGGACCATCAGCAGCTGCATCTTGTGCGCGGCGGCGGTCGGCGCCTGGGCCTGCTCCGCGTTGAGCGCGTCCAGGGCGGGTGAGCCGTAGGCCGGGTAGTAGCGGAAGCTGTCGGCGTCCGCGACCGAGGTGGTCAGCGCCTCGCCGAGCGGCGCGGTCTGCATCATCTGGAGCCGGACGCGGCGCACGGGCAGGTCGTGGGCCAGCTCGCGGACCAGGCCGGACAGCCAGGCGCCGGTCGCGAGGACGACGACGTCGCCGCGGTGGATGCATCCGTGGTCGTCGCGGACGGCGCCGGGGCCGGCCAGGGCGCGGACCTCGCGGCCGGGGACGAAGGTGTAGCGGCCGCTCGCCCGCAGGGCCTCGCGGAGGTGGAGCTGTGCGGTGCGCGGCTCGACGGCCGCGTCCCGCTCGCACCACAGGGCGGCTTCGAAGTCGCCGCGCAGGGCCGGGTTGATCTTCCGCGCCGCGGCGGCGGTGACCAGTTCGTAGCCGCGGGCGGCGGCGTCGGGGCGGGTTACGGCCGCCTCGGCGACCGCGTACTCGCGGGCATTGCGGACGGGGGTGAGGGAGCCGATGGCGCGGAAGCCCAGGCCGGGCACCTCCGCGCCGATGCGCTCCCAGAGCGCTCGGGCCCGCAGCGCGGTGTCGAGCTCCTCGCCCCCGGCCCGCCCGCTGACCCAGATCTGGCCGAAATTGCGCAGTGACGCGCCGCGGGCCTCCGCCTCGCGCTCGATCTGGACGACCTCGTGGCCGCGTTGGACTGCTTGCCAGGCGTGCATGGTGCCTACCACGCCGCCTCCGACGACTATGACTCTCACGGCGTCCACGGTGGTGCGGGCCCGTGGACCGACGGGATCGGGCCGGCGACGCGCCGGTGAACAGGCCTCAACGTTTGGACTAGACCCGTTATCTTTCTGTGATACTGATGCGCCCCTTTCCAGGGGGTACAGGTGGTTGTGCGGGTCTGCCGCGGCTCTATCCAGGCCGCAGGTGGGTCGTGAAGCTGAACCTGTCCCCCCGGTAGAGGGAACGCACGCGCTCCAGCGGGCGGCCCTCCCCGTCGCGTGAGAAACGGTGGATGAGCAGCATGGGGAGGGCGGGCGGCGTCCCGACGAGGAGGGCTTCGCGGGGGGTCGCGAGGACGGTCTCCAGCTTTTCGTCGGCGTCCCCGAAGACGATGCCGAGGCTGTCGCGGAGGTATCCGTAGAAGGAGGAGTCCGGCTGGAAATCGTCGCCGAGGCGGGGGGCGCGGGCGACCCGGATGTACGTGCTCTCCAGGCCGACGCGCTCGTCATCGGCGAGCAGGACGCGCTCCAGGTGCCAGACGGGCTCGCCGGGCCCGGCGCCGATGCCGGGAGCGAGGTCGGGCGGGCAGGGGAACTGCTCCAGGCCGATCAGGGTGCGGCCGGGGCGTCGGCCCTGGCGGCGTACGCCCTCGGTGTAGCTGGCGAGGGCGAGCGGCTGCTCCAGCTTCGGCCCGGCGACGACGGTGCCCCGCCCGGAGCGGCGGAGCCGGCCCTCCAGCAGCAGCTCCCGCAGGGCCTGACGGACGGTCTCGCGGGAGACCTCGTACCGCTCGGCGAGATCCCGCTCGGTGGGGAGGGTGCCGCCCTCGCCGAGCTCGTCGAGGAGGGCCGCGATGCGGGCCTTGACGGCGTAGTACTTCGGGATGCGGCCGTGTTCGGGGATACCGGAGCGGACGGGCGATCCGGGACGGTGGCGCGGGGTCTGGTCTTCCACGGTGGGACTCTATGCGGGCCGGGTGAACGGCTCCGGTACGGGGACCGGCGCGGGGGCGGGGCGGTACGGGCGGGGGCCGTGCGGGTGGGGGCCCGGGCGGGTGGGGGCCCGGGCGGGTGGGGGCGTACAGGCGGGGGCCCGGGCGGGCCGGGGGTCAGCGGGCCGGGGTCAGCGGGCCGGGGTCAGCGGGCCGGGGTCGCGCGCAGGCGTCGGGCGGCCAGCAGGAGTCCCCCGCCGACGGCGACGGCGACGGCGGCCACCCCGGCGCCGTACGCCCGGTTGCGCGGGCCGGTGTGCGCCAGCGCGCCCGCCTCCGCGGACTCGTCACCCCGGGGGCCCTCCACGGAGAAGCGGTAGCCGCCGGCCTCGCCGACCCAGTCGCCGTCGTCGCCCTTGCGCTGGACGAGGGCCGCGTCGGCGAGGACCTCGCCGGTCGGGGCGTCGGGGGCGAAGGCGAGGCCGACCTTGACGGTGAGGGAGCCGCCGGCGCCGACGGTGAAGCCGGGGAACGCGTCGCCCCCGTCGAACACGGCGATGATCTCGTCGCGGTCGGTCCCCTCCAGGCTGACGGGGAAGGTGCCGCCCGGGGCGTCGAACTCCATCCGCAGGTGGGCGGGGCGCAGGGTGCGGGCCTTGCCGGTGAAGACGACGACGGGGTGGATGGCCGTGCACACGGAGCCCGTGGTGTTGGTCAGGTCCAGGTACCAGCTCTGCGGTCCGCCGCCCGTGCGGTACACGGCCGGGCCACCGCGGATCCGCGCGCCGATGGGGAAGGCGGCGGCCTTGCCGTCGCCACAGGTGGCCTGCGCCCGGGACGGCAGCGCGGGGGCCGGGCGCGCCCCGCCACCGGTGCCGACGTCCGCGCCCGCGGTGGTCGCCGGGCCGGCGACGAGGGCGGCGGAGAGGGCTGCGGTGAGGGCAAGGGCTTTGCGTAGTCGCATGGAAGGCCTTCGCTGCTCGCCGGACGGGACGATGATCGGACGAGGCGACAATCACCCCGGGCCGCGCTCGCACCGTGTCACGCACGCGCGGCGCGCTGCCGGGCGCCGCGCCTGAGTCGTACTGGTTTACGCCCGATCGGAGCACGAGGTCAAACCGATCCCCTCGCGCGCCGCCCAAGCCCTCCCCCACCCCAGCCCGCACCCACACCCGGCGGGCCAGGTGGGGTGGGGTGGGGTGGGCCCGGGCGCCGGGGCGAGGCCCGGGCGGCCGGGCGCGGTGCAGCCAGGGGCGGGTTAGGTGTGGGCGAAGATCGGGGACAGGGCCAGTTCCGCCGCGCCCTCCGCCACGCCCCTCGGCGCCAGGGAGACCGTCGGCGGGGCCGGGGTGAGGGCGCGGGCCGCGAGGACGGCGCGGACTCCGGCGACGAAGGTCTCAGGGGCCGCCGCCACCACGCGGCCGCCGAGGAGCACCTCGTCCACGTCCAGGAGCGCGACCAGGTTAGCGGCCCCCTCGCCCAGGATCCGCGCCGCCCCGGGGAGGTCGCCGCGGGCCACGGCCGCCAGGCACAGCACCTCCGCGCACCCCCGCGCCCCGCACCGGCACGGCGGACCGTCCAGGAGGAGGACTTGGTGGCCGAACTCCCCCGCCGCCGAGCGGGCGCCCCGGTAGACCCGGCCTCCCAGCCGCAGGCCCGCGCCGAGGCCGGTGCCGACGTGGAGGTACACGGACGTACGGGGCGCCGCCCCGGGGGTCGGCCCGCCGGAGCCCCCGGTTCCGTTCGCCGGGCCGGCGTCGGGCGCCCCCGCACCGGCCGCCGCCGCGCCGGCGTTCGTGTCCTTGTCCAGCAGTACCGGCAAGCCCAGCCGCCCCCGCAGAACCTCCCGCAACGGGAACCCCTCCCATTCCGGGAACCCCGTCACCCGCCCCATCACCCCGGTCCGGTGGTCGAGCGGCCCCGGCGCGGCCACCCCGACGCCCAGCAGCGGTGGCCCGGCCGGGTCCGCGACCCGCGCAACGGCCCGTACGACCTCCTCGACCGCCGCGGCGGGACCGGCCGCGAAGTCCAGCGAGCCGCCGGCCCCGGCGAGGACGGTGCCAGCCAGGTCGACCCGTACCGCCCGGAACTCGTCGCGGTCCAGGTGCACGCCGACCGCGTGGCGCGCCTGCGGGACCAGCCGGAGCAGGGTGCGCGGCTTGCCGCCGGTGGACGCGGCGCGGCCGGCCTCCGCGAGCAGCCCCTCGGCCTTGAGCCGTGCCGTGATCTTGCTGACGGCCTGGGGGGTCAGCCCGGTGCGGGCGGCGAGTTCGGCGCGGCCCAGGCCCGTCGGCCCGGCGCCGCGCAGCAGGTCCAGCAGCAGCGCCTCGTTGTGCCCGCGCAGCGCCGGCAGGTTCACCCCGCCGCGACCGCCACGGTCGCCGCGCCTGTCACGACCGGCACCCTCGCCATGCCCGTCACGACCGGCACGGTCGCCGTGCCCGTCACGGTCGCCGCGCCCGCCGTCGCCGGCGTACGCGCTCCCGGGTTCGTCCCCGCTACCCCTGTTCACCTGCCCATTGTCCACCTTCCTTGCACTTTGGCAACGCTGTTGCCAAAGTGGACTCCATGAACGCCACCGCCCCCACCGGTCCCCTCCGCGTCGGCCTCATCGGCTACGGCCTCGCCGGTTCCGTCTTCCACGCCCCGCTCGTGACCGCCACCGAGGGGCTCGTCCTCGACACGGTCGTCACGTCCGATCCCGAACGCCAGTCCCAGGCACGCGAGGCCTACCCGGGCGTCCGGATCGCCGAGTCCGCCGACGAGCTGTGGGACCGCGGGGATGCCCCCGCCCTCGACCTCGTCGTGATCGCCTCCCCGAACAAGACGCACGTCCCGCTCGCCACCGCCGCCCTCACCGCCGGCCTCCCCGTCGTCGTGGACAAGCCGCTGGCCGCCACTGCGGACGAGGCGCGCGCCCTCGCCGGGCTCGCCGAGCGGACCGGTACGTTCCTGTCCGTCTTCCAGAACCGCCGCTGGGACAACGACTTCCTCACCGTGCGCCGCCTCCTCGCGGACGGCGAGCTCGGCGAGATCCAGCGCTTCGAGTCCCGCTACGAGCGCTGGCGCCCGCAGCTCAAGGGCGGCTGGCGCGAGTCGGGGGCGCCGGAGGAGATCGGAGGCCTGCTCTACGACCTCGGCAGCCACGTCGTGGACCAGGCGCTGGTGCTGTTCGGTCCGGTCGTACGCGTCTACGCGGAGGCCGACGCCCGGCGCCCGGGCGCCGCGACCGACGACGACACGTTCATCGCCCTCACGCACGCGAACGGGGTGCGCTCCCACCTGTACGTCAGCGCGACCACCGCCCAGCTGGGGCCGCGGATGCGCGTCCTGGGCTCCCGCGCCGGCTACGTGAAGTACGGCCTCGACCCCCAGGAAGGCGCCCTGCGCGAGGGGTTGCGCCCCGGGGCGGACACGGCGTGGGGCGAGGAGCCCGAGCACCTCTGGGGGCGGCTGGGCTGCGGCGAGTCCCCGCTGACCGGCGGCGGAACCCCGGTGCCGACGGTGCCGGGCGACTACCCGGCGTACTACGCGGCGGTGGCCGCCGCGCTGCGCGAGGGCGGACCGGCCCCGGTGACGGCGTACGAGGCCGCGCACTGCCTCGACGTCCTGGAGGCCGCGCGCACCTCGTCCCGCGAGGGCGTGGTCGTGGACATCCCGGCCGCCGAGCCCGCCGCTCCGTAGCGGGGACGGCTGAGGGGCGGGGCCGCCGTCCGGCGACTCCGCCCCCACCCGCTTGGCCGGCGGCGCGCGCTACGCGCTCTTGAACTCCTGGCGCTGGCGGCCCAGCCCCTCGATCTCCAGCTCCACGACGTCACCGGCCCGCAGGTACGGCTTGGGCTCGGGCCGGCCCATGGCCACGCCCGCCGGCGTGCCGGTGACGATGAGGTCGCCGGGGTACAGGGTCATGAACTGGCTCAAGTACCGCACAACCTCGCCGACCGGGAAGATCTGGTCCGCGGTGTTGCCGTCCTGCTTGAGCTCGCCGTTGACCCACAGCTTCACGTCCAGGACCTGCGGGTCCGGCACCTCGTCGGCCGTGAGCAGCCAGGGGCCGACCGGGGTGAAGGTCTCGCAGTTCTTGCCCTTGTCCCAGGTGCCGCCGCGCTCGATCTGGAACTCCCGCTCGGAGACGTCGTTGACGAGCACGTAGCCGCCGACGTGCGCCAGGCCCTCCTCGGCGGAGGCCAGGTAGCGGGCGGTGGCGCCGATGACGACGCCGAGCTCGGCCTCCCAGTCGGTCTTCACGCTGCCGCGCGGGATCAGCACGGTGTCGTCCGGGCCGCCCACGGTGTCGGCGGCCTTGAGGAACAGGATCGGCTCGGCCGGCGGCTCCGCGCCGACCTCGGCCGCGTGCCCGAAGTAGTTCAGCCCGATGCCCACGACCTTGCCGATGCGGCCGACCGGCGAACCGATGCGCAGCCCCTCGGCGCCCAGGACCGGAAGCCCGCCGGAGTCCGCCGCTTCCCGTACCCGGGACAGCACGGAGTCGTCGGCCAGCAGGCCGCCGTCCACATCCGTGATCACGCCGGACAGGTCACGCAGGGTCCCGTCCTGGTCGAGCAGCGCGGGGCGCTCCGACCCGACCGGTCCGACACGCAGCAGCTTCATGGGCATTCTCCCGTGGTCGAGGATGGTCGGCCCAAGGGCATGCCCGGGGCCGGACGATGGGTTGCGGCCATCGGAAGGTTGGTTGATCCTCCAAGAAGTCGGCCCAATCCGCAAGACCCTGTTCACAGGGTGGAACGCACGCCTCCACCGGTACGCGCCCCCCTGGGCTTCGACGTCTCCGCCTGCTCCGCAGCGTCCGCCCCGTCCGTCCCATCCACCCGCTCCGCGCGGTCCTTGCGGTACTGGAGCCAGATCCGCTCCGCCACCGACCACGCGGTGGTGGTCAGCAGGTACAGCCCGGCGGCCAGCGGCACCACGGCGGCGGTGATCAGCGTGCCGAAGGAGAGCAGGGGCAGTACGCCGCCCAGCTTGCGCATGACCTCCTGCTGCTCGGCGGTCATCTCGACCGGTCGGCCCGCACCCGCCGCGCCGCGCACGCTACGGGCACCGGCCTTGCTCCCGCCGGGCTTGGGCGCGCCGGCCTTGGTCCCGCCGGCCTTGACCCCGACCGTGGTCCCTGCCTTGGCCGCCGCCCTGGCGCCGGGCGCCGATGCCGGCGCCGGTGCCGCCGAGCCGATGGCGGCGGCCGCCCGGCGCCCGCGTACCGCGCTCCACGCCGCCACGGCCGCGATCGCCGCGAACAGTCCCAGGAACACCAGGCCCTGCGCCCCCACCAGGCCGCCCTCCCCGAGCGCCCCGGTCCACGTGGCCCCCAGGGGAGCCTCGAACAGCCGCTGCCCGAGCAGCTCGTTGGCCGCCCCGCCGACGTCCGCCGAGGAGAACGCCCGGTACATCACGAAGAACACCGGCAGCTGCAACAGCATCGGCAGGCAGGTCGCCAGCGGGGTCGCCCCCCGGAAGGCCGCGCGGCTCAGCGGGTACAGGGCGAGCCGTACGAGGACGGTGAACAGCACGATCGCGGCGGCGGTCGCGGACTCGGCCAGCACCGGCTCCAGCAGCCGGCCCAACTGGGCGACAAGATGGGTGAAAGCAGACATGAGGGCCCTCCGGAGGGTCTCGTCGAACGTCGAAAGAGCCGCATCGGACGACGCGTGGACGCACGGGGTGCGTGGACGCGCGGGGATGCGAGGGGTGTATTTCGGCGTGACGACCCACGAGGGGCACCGGCGGGGATCAGCGATCAGCGGGACAACGACCAGTCGGCGGGCGGCGCGTGCCGGAAGGCAACGGGCCGGGAAGCCGAGTGGCGTGGTGACGCGCCCCTACGCGGCCGTCGGGACGGACCGGCCGGGCGCCCTGGGCCGGGAACGGCCCGAGGCGTCGGGATCGCGCTGCGGCAGGAACGCCGTGCGCTGCTCGCGATCGCGGAGCACGGTGCGTATGCGGTGCGGCGGCACCGGCCGCACGAGCCGCGCCGTGGCGGCCAGGGCCTCGGAGCCCACCGCGACGGTGGCCGCCAGGGCCAGCACCACGACGCCGAGTCCGCTCTCACCGGCGAACAGCCCGAGGACACCGCCGAGGAGGACCAGGGACAGCGTCAGCAGCGCCGACACTCCCGCCGTCCGGACCAGGCGTGCGAGGAGCGACGACGGGAGACGGCCGCCGCTTCGTTGCCGAGCCATGCTGACCGCCCCCTTCCCTCTCCCGCGTACGAACTCTCGTACGACACCGAGCACTCGGATCCGATCCTAACCGGCCCCGCCGACAACCGGTACGGATCCGGCCTTCGGCAGCGGATCCCGAGCCGGCACCTCCTCGTCCGGCCGCCCGTCCGCGGTCCCCTCCGGGCCGGACCGGGACACCGCCGGCGTGATCCCGACCGGGCCGTGGCGCCGCGCGTAGTCCCACGGCAGCGGGCCGACACGTAGCCGAGGGCGTAGCCGCAGGTCACGTACGCGATCACGTACATGACCGGCAGGCCGCTACGGCCTGAGCGTCCCCCACACCACCAGCCGGTACCTGGAGGTGTATTCGGGCGTGCAGGTGGTGAGGGTGATGTACGCGCCCGGCTCGCTGTAGCCGTACTCCGGCTTGACCACGCTGCGCGGCACCGGAGCGATCACCCCGGTGTCCCGCTCGGTGGTCTCGCCGAGGACCTTCCCGACCACGTACGTGTACCTGCGCCCCCGGACGTCGACCAGGAGCTCGTCCCCCGGCCTCAGCCGGTTCAGGTACCGGAACGGCTCCCCGTGGGTGTTGCGGTGCCCCGCGAGCGCGAAGTTCCCGCGCGCCCCGGGCGCCGCGGTGCCCGGGTACTGGCCGGCGTACCCCTTGTCGAGGACGGTCCGCTTGTCGACGCCCCGGGCGACGGGGACGGAGAGGCCGAGGCGCGGGACGCGCAGGACGGCGTACGCCGGTCCGCCGGCCGCCGGCGCTCCGGCGGCGGGCGCGGGGGCCTTGGGCGCCGGGGCCCTGGACGCGAGGGCGGACGGCACGCCGGTCGGCCCGCCGGGGGAGACCGGCTCCGAGTCCCCGCCCGGCGGCACGGATCCATCCGCTTCACCGGGTTCACCGGGTTCACCGGGTTCACCGGGGACGGCGGCTTCGGCGGGGGCGGAGCCCCACTCGCGCTCCAGGGCCCGTACGCGGTCCTGCGCGGCGGCGACGGCCTGCCGGTTGGTCCACCACACCTGATGCACCACCAGCAACGCCACCACCACCCCCACGGTGGTGACCACTTCGGCGCACACCCACAGCACCCGCGCGAACGCCACCCGCGGCACCCGCGGCGCCCGCCGTGCGCGACCCTGCACCACCACCGGTATGTGATCTCTCACGGGCGGCACCATAAGACCTCCCCCGCCAACTGACCAGCGGCAGTACGGTGTGAACCATGCGCCCCGACACGCCTGCAGAGCACATCGCCGAAGCCGAGCGCCTCATCCGCACGGCGACCCGCTACCCCGAGGACCAGGAGCCGTTGCTCCTCCAGGCCGCGGCCCACCTGGAACTGGGCGACGCGCGCGATCGGGCGAGCGCCCTGTACGACCTGCTCCTGACGTCCTCCCCCGCCGACCCGCTCCTGATCAAGGCCCTCCAGGCGGCCAACCTCTGGGAGTACGGCCACGAGGCGGAGGCCCGCGCCCTGATCTCGGGCATCCGCGCGGCCGCCCCCGCGGAACCGGCCCCCTGGGAGATCATCGCGGAGGCCCTGGAGGCCCACGACGAGCTGGAGGCCTCGCACGACTGCTTCACCGAGGCCGCCACGCTCCTCATCACGGAGGACGCGCCGCTCACCCAGGCCACCACGGCCCTGCTGACCGGCCGCCACCGGGTCCGCCGCCTCCTGGGCCGGCCGCACGACGACTGGGACATGGTCGCCGACACCCGCCACATCGGCCCGATCCCGCTCGACGAACTCCACGACCCGAAGCGCATCTGGGCCCTGGGCTCCGACGACCCGACGGAGCTGCGCGCGGAGATCGCCCGCCTCCGCGCGGAACTGGGCGACCGCCGGGCGGCGCTCTCCCGCCCGTTCCCGGTGGCGATCCTGCACTGGCCCCAGCGCGAACTGGCCGAGCTCCTGACGAGCTACCCCACCCTGTCCTCGGAGTACCCCTCCCACGGCACCCACCTCGCCGGCATCGAGGCGTCCCTGCGCGCCCTGGCCGCCTCGGGCACCACGAACCTCGGCATCGTCACGGCGAGCGTCCCGTCCTTCGAGGCCTTCGCCGCGTCGGAGAAAACCTCCCCGGCCTCCCCGTCCCTCCTGGCGGAGTACGCCACCACCCTGGCGGCCCGAGGCAAGGCCACCCCGTGGCCCCCGACCCCGACGGCCCCGTGCTGGTGCACGTCGGGCAAGCCGTACGCGGAATGCCACGGGACCCAGCCTGTCAGCTGATCTTCGCGCGCTGGTGAACGAAGAAGTCGTGGCGGTGGTGATCTTCCTGCCCGGTGAACGCTTTGAACGCGCCAAGGGTGTAGGCATAGGCACCTGAGGAACGCTGAACCGTGTGCACTTCGAAGTCACGGCCCAGATGGCTCAGGTGTCGTTCGACCTCGGGAATGTCCATGGAGATACCCGCCTTGGCGAGCTTCGTAATGATCTGGTCCGATGCCAACGGGCGGGTAGCACCACGAAGCAGCTTGTAGACGGGGTCCTGAACAGTGCTTGTGGACTCGATCAGCTCATGGCGAGGGCCTTCCTGGCGGAGGGCTCTCGCGATCGAGCGACCGACAGCCTCAGCCACTGGCGGGGGAAACGCGTTTCCAATCTGGCGGTATACCGCCGTCTTGCGTCCCTCGAACTGCCACTCGTCGAAGCCCCGCTTCCAGCCTTGGATGCGAGCGACCATCTCTGTGGTGAGCTTGGGCCCCGGGGCTCCAAGCTTGGGCTCCCAGCCGGGTGCAGGCGGGGCATCGGCGACGCCCAGGGCATCTACACCGAGCTCGGCCCAGGCGCGCTTCGCGCGCGTCGGACCCAGGTCCGCTCCACCGTGCCTCTTCGACCCTCCGACGATGGTCGGCGCAATGGAGTCAGCTTGCTTCGCCCAAGCCTCGGCACCCTCCCAACCGTCCGCCTTCATCAAGTCCAGCAGGGTCTCGCCGACTGTCGGCTTCGGGGTATCGAGCGAGTCGGGCCACGTGAAGTACTGGGCGTACTCCTTCGGCATGGCGACGAGTACGAAGCGCGGCCGAAGCTGCGGAACTCCGAAGTCGGACGCATGGAGGAGCTTCCACTCGCCTACGTACCCGTACTCATGAAGCTGGTCGAGGACATGTTGACGATAGGCGGAGAAGCGGTTGGCGCTGAGCCCCCGGACGTTCTCCAGGAGCAGGGCCTTGGGTTGCATACGTCCGCAGGCCTCGATGGCCCAAGCGAAGAGGTCTCGCTCGTCGGCGGCGCCCATCTGCTTACCCGCGATGCTGAACGGCGGGCAAGGAACGCCTCCAGCGAAAAGGTCAACGCCCTTGAACTCCTCCGGGTCCCAAACTTCAGCATCGGCGACATCTCCCTGCCGCACGTCCCATTCCGGCTGATTACGCCTTAGCGTGGCCACGGCATGCGAGTCGAGTTCAACCGCGAGGCGGTGCCGAAAGCCCGCACGCTCAAGCCCCAGAGACTGACCGCCTGCACCGGCGCAGATCTCGACCACCTCGAGATCCTCGTTGCTCTTCGCCGAAGACATGCGATCTCCCTCCAGATAACGCCGGACCCTCCAGCGCACGAGCGGTCAGTGGGTGCCCCCGAGGCCGCAAGATGATGAATTAGGACTGCTCACCTCATCCGGAATGCAGCACCCCAGCAGCAGAGCTTTGCCTGCATGATGGTCGGCGCCAGCGCTCTGACGAGGACGCGGAAGTCTAAGCGCTACCACCAACATGTCCCAAATGCCCTATTTACCCCGAAGAGGTCCGGCGCTACCGCCGACGCAGCACCCGCCGGACACTGGCCCAACTTAGCCCCTCAGAGCTCGGTGCACTTCAGCACGCGCCTGAGCCGGAAGGCGGCGGTAGGCGCTCCATGCGCGCTCCAACGCGACAGCGTCGCGCCGCCCCCGCTCCGCCCAGCGGGCGAGACGCTTCCGATCCGCCTGGTCAAGGCCTTCGATGTCCTCGACGAGACGGGCCACGTCCGCAGGTTCCCCGTCGCCCCCCGCACGACAGCGCTTGCATTCTGTAACCGGCAGGGTTTCCCACTCACCGCCCGGGAGCACCACCTCACGGCGCGAGACGGAGAGCACGGCGGTCTGATTGACGTCGTCGGCGTAGGGCTCCGCACCGCCGATACCGCAGACAGTGCACATGAAGTCATCCCGCTCCATCGCGGCCCGCACTTCCTTTGCGGACATCTTCTTCGGTGCCGCAGCACGACGGGCGACCGGATCCCACACTGGCACGCCCGCGCTCACGAAGCGCAGCTGCTCGGAGGTCAGCGAAGCGTCCTCAGTACTGGGATGCATGACCCACCCGAAGTCACGAAGGTCCCGGATCCGCCTGTCTGCCTGAGCGATGCCAGGAAACGCCTCTCGAATCTGCTCCTTAGTAAAGGTGTTGCCTTCGCAAATCTCTTGAACGAGCCACAGCGCACCGCGGACCATAGCGCCGCCTTTGGTCTTCGGGTCGTTCCATGCGGGCAGAGACACCGCAACTCCGTTCTCACGATGACTGATGGCCAGATTTTACGATCTTCGGGCTCATGCTGTCAGTGGCTCCTGCAATGATGCATGACATCACGCATAGCCACGATGCCCCTGGAGGATCAGGCATGGCTGGGAAGTTCGACGTTCCGCCCGAAGCACACGCGAATCTCGCACTCGTTGAGGAGCGACTTGCTCAGGCGAGGACGGAGAAGGGGGCCAAGGTCACGGTCGACTGGAGGGGCCAGCAGAAGCACCTCGACGTGATCTCAATGCCGGTCCAGGTGCTGTACTTCAACCCTGACACGCACCGCATCCGCGCCCAGCGCACCCTCGACCCCGGCCGGAACCGCGTTCTGGAGGAGGAGCCTTGGAGCGAGCCTGCCCAGGACTACCTGCACCACTTGCTGGGCTGCAAACCCTCGAACCCGAACCAGACCGACCCTGACTTCACAGCCCTCGTCGACGAACTCCGCGACTTCGGTCAGAAGGATCCTGGGATCATCACGCCCGAGGGCATCCTCGTCGACGGCAACACCCGATGCGCCGCGCTACGGCAGCTCGGAGTCAAGGACATCCAGGTTGCTGTCCTACCCCCGGACACTTCCCGCAGCGATATCAGCGACGTTGAACTCTCTCTCCAGCTACGCCGCGATAAGCGGCGCGACTACACGTACGTGAACCGGCTCATCGCAGTCGAGGAGCAACTGGCTGCAGGCAGGCGCGAGGACGACATTGCACGCGCCTTCAATATCAAGACCAACACCCTCCACAAGGATAGGTGGGTCTATCAGCTGATTTGCGATGCAATCGAACGAAGCCGGACGGACAGCGGCGCTGCCCTGCGCCTGGTGGATTTCGAAGACCACCAGGAGAAGCTCCGAGAATTGCATCGGGACTACGCCAAGCTGGACCAGAACGACCCAGATGCCGCGGAACAGCTGAAGGAGTCTCGTCTGGCTATGGTCGTGCTGGACTTCGCCAAGACTACAATGCGCTTGGCTGAGGCAGACTTCCATACCCGGTACCTCAATGAACGACTTCCTGAGGAACTGAAACCAGCAGAGCAGCAGTCCGCTTCTGTAGTCATCCCCGGCCTCCCGGGCGTTGCCGTTCAGGACGCGGCACCGGCGGTGAAAACCACTCGAGCACTCACTGACACCCTCCTGCAGGCGAAGGCCGTAGTTCAGAACGGTGACAAACTGGAGCCTGCGGAAGTAGCCCGTGCCGGCCACATCATGATTACCGCAAACAAGGTCTTCACCACTGCGGTCAAACTGGCAGGTGTGAACGCTCAGCTACAGAAGCGGCAGATCGTGGTGCCAGAGCGCCTCACGGATGCTGCGGACCACGTCAACCAGTGCGCTTCCGAGTTCGCCGAAGCCAAAGCCAAACGCGTACTTGACGAAGAATCGTTCGATGACGCACTGCTCACGCTGCGCGCAAGCCTTGTCCGACTGGCCAAACAAGCGGGCCGTACATTCCCTACGCCTGGCGACGGGGTGGCCTGGCTTCTCGCCGCCACTCGCACGGAGTCGTGACCGTGCAGAGTGTCGGACCGAGCCTGAAGATCGAGTTTGGCGACGCCGCGACCCAGGCACGCCTCCGGGCTGCAGTCGGGTTCGAGGGCGAGCTGCGTCGTCTGGCATTGCGCTTCGGCAGCAGTGTGCAGCGCTCGCAAGGGTCTGTTGAGATCGAGATCGACGACCTTCTGACCAATCTCGTGGCGGTCGCCTCCTGGCCCCAACCCGCATCAGTGGAATGGGATCCTCAGCTCGCTGCTCTTGCAACGGATTCGGCAGCCGATGCTCAGGCAGTCGAGAAACGCCTCGATCCGGATGCCTCACCTGTCGGCACGGTGGACCCGACCGACATCGATCTCCTTCTCGGCTCTGGGTGGACTGCGGATCTGACTGACTTCCAGCGGCGCGATATCGCCAAGCTGCTGTCACTGCGGCACGGGGCCAACTTCTCTGTGCCAGGGGCTGGGAAGACCCGGGTCGGCCTCGCCGTCTTCCAGGCCTTGCGGCAGGCAGAAAGAGTTGAGCGACTTCTCATCGTTGGGCCGAAATCCTGCTATGAGGCCTGGCAGCGCGAGAATTCCGAGTGCCTGGAGAAGCCGCTCAATATGGAGGTCCTGTCCCAGCGGGTAGACCCCATGACTGACGCAGTCATCGTGAACTACGAGCGCCTCAGCGGCGCTGTCAACGAACTCAGCAGCTGGCTGACAGCCCGGCCATCACTGCTGCTCCTTGATGAGGCCCACCGCATGAAGCTGGGAGCTGACGGCACCTACGGCTCAGCTTGTCTCGCCCTCGGCCCGCGGGCCCGCCGCCGACTCATCCTCACCGGGACCCCGGCCCCCAACGGCGTCAGAGATCTAGAGAACCTATTCGGATTCGTCTGGCCGGGTCACGGTCGCAGGAAGGTCATCCAAGCCGTGGCCGGCGGTGACCTCGCGAAGGCGAGCCAGGTACTCCGCCCGCTCTTCGCCCGTACGACAAAGGGGGAGCTAGGACTTCCACCTGTGAGCACCAGCCTGCGTCCCGTGCCTCTCCCCCCTCTACACCGCGAGATCCACGACGCGCTCGTCGGCCGGTTCTCAGCGCGCGTTGCCGGTGCCGAGGCCGATTTTCAGCAGTTGGGCAAGATCATTGTCTACATGCTCATGGCTGCGACCAGCCCCGCACTCCTTGCAGTGGGCACGACACGCCATGAACCTCTCGCGTACCAGGTGCCACCACTGGCGGTGCCCGAGAACACGCCCCTCTACGCGTTGATGCAAGACCTACCCAGCTACGAGATGTCGCCCAAATACCAGGAGGTATTGGCGATCGTCTCGGCTAACTCAGCCCTGGGCCGCAAGACGCTCGTCTGGTCCACGTTCGTCCGCAGCCTGAATACCCTTAATCGGATCCTGGGGGCATTCTCCCCGGCTGTCGTCCACGGGGGCACCGAGGACCGGGAGGAGCAGATCAGCCGGTTCCGTACGGATCCCGACTGCATGGTGCTCCTCTCCAATCCCGCGACGCTCGGCGAAGGCATCAGTCTCCACCACGACTGCCACGATGCTGTCTACGTCGATCGGGACTTCGCGGCGGGGCGCTTCCTGCAGAGCCTCGACAGGATCCACCGTCTAGGGCTCGCGCCAGAAGCCGCGACCCGAATCACAGTGCTTGCTTCTGAGGGCACCATCGACGAAGTAGTCGCTCAGCGACTCGCCGACAAACTGCAGTTCATGGGGAGCATCCTCGACGATCCAGCGGTTCAGGAGCTGGCCGACCTCGATGAAGAACCTGCCGTTGGCGGTGGCATGGACCTCAAAGACCTCCAAGCAATGATGGGCTACCTCCGTGCCCGTACCTCCTGATCCGGTCCTACGCGCGGCCGCACGATGGCTCCACCGCCTCCCAGCATCCGGCGCATCGCGCTGCCGCGCGCTATTCACAACACACGCCGAGTTCAGCGACATCACGCCCACCCAATACGACGCTGCCTACACATGGATACACAGGGCGGGGTTGCAGGATGCGAAAGGCGTCTACGTACCACCAGAAGTAAGAATCTATGACGCTGCGATCGTGGACAGTGGAGCCGCCTGGCTGCCTGACGCCGATGTGCTCATCCAGAGCCCCGACGAGATCCCCGAGGACGCACTGCGCGCGGCCGAGGCGCTGGGGCTCGAACCCAACGCCGCATACGCGCGCATCGGCGCCGCCTGGGGCAAGGTAGACATCGCTGCACGTGCCAGAGTAGGTGCGATGGGCGAGGAGGCCCTTCTCAGGATTCTGCGCGGCTCGACCACGGCGGCAGTCGAACACATAGCAGCCTGGTCTGACGCTCACGGCTACGACATTGCAGTCGACGGCCCAGCTTGTTCGGCCCACCTCGAAGTCAAGTCAACTACCCGTCGCGGCAGGTTGACGGTATTCCTATCGCGCAATGAGTACGAGACAATGCGCCGCGACCCGGACTGGCACATGGTCGCGGTCCAGTTTGGGCTAACCAGCGAACCGATCGCCGTATCAACAGTACCCAGCGCCTGGATAGCAGCCCATGTACCTGCTGACCCTGGCGCCTTCGGGCGCTGGGCAGCGTGCCGCTTGGATATCCCACCCGATGTTCCTGAACCAGGCATACGGGCGCTGGCGCCCTTGCTGACACCTACAGCTTCTCCCCTGCTTGCAGGAATAGCTGCTGGCTGAACTAAGGAGGAAGACCCGAAGAGGCATGGCATCTCGAGAGTTCACTTTGCCGAGACGCCTCACTTGCGTGGGCGTCTCCGGGACACGACCGCACTCATGACCTCCCCCGCGCACGCTTCAGGGGGCTCATGTTCCCAGAAGCGCATCACAAGCCATCCCGCCTCGGCGAGCCTCTCGTCTGTATCCCTGTCACGCTGCATGTTCCTGCCGATCTTCTCCCGCCAGTACTCAGGGTTGGTCTTCGGCGGGACGAAGTGGTCAGGGCAACCGTGCCAGAAGCAGCCGTCGATAAAGACTGCAACGCGCACCGGACGGAATACCAAGTCGGCGGTACGCCGCATGTCCGGAAGCGGCTTGGCCGCCACCCGGTAACGCAGGCCGCTGGCGTGCAGCAGAGACCGCAGGGCCAGTTCTGGAGTGGTGTCGCGGCTTCGGTTGCCCAGCATACTGCGACGGTTGGCCGCAGATGATGCCCAGGAGCCGCTGGGCGGGCTCCACGGAACGGGCTCGGAAGGTTGATTGTCCATCGTGCTGGAAGTCTAGGGACTACGAACGCGAGGGCATCGCGGGCGCGTCCTCACGCCGCGCCCGCCTCAGCCTCGTAGTGGGTCTGGGCGCGGTCCAGGATGTCGTCCGGGTCGCAGCCCTGGGCTGCAAGCCAGTGGAGGACGTCGGCGATGAGATCGGTTACCGACTGCTCCGTGGCCTGCGGGCGCCAGGCGGCGGGAGGGTGCGGAGTGTCGGAGAGACCGCGGTAGGCCGCAAGGACGGCCGCTCCTCGTTGGACCCGGCGGCACTGGAGGTCCGACTGGAGTGCGAGTTCACACCAGACCGCCTTGCCGGTTGCCGTCAGCACCGTGCCCCAGTCGACCGCCAGAGCAGCCAGCAGGTGCAGGCCCCTACCGGACTCTTCTTCACAGGACGGCCACTCCACCACAGGGGTGGTGTGGCTCTTGTCGTGGATCTCTACTCGAAGACGTGCCTCGGTCGGCGCTGACTCCATTACCAGCGTCGCGGACGTGCCCGCACCTACGTGCTTGATCACATTGGCCGTGAGTTCCGTGACGGCTAGCTGCGCATCGTCAGCGAGGGCCGGGAGACCCCAGGCGGCGAGTTGATCTCTGACGAGGCGCCGCAGGAGACGCAGTTCGCCAGGCTCTGCCGTGAAGGGCAGAACACAGCGAGACCGGCGGCCGACAGATGGATATCCGTTCATGGAGCTCCCTCCCATGCCACGGCAGCGCCTGCACCAGCCGTATCCGTACGACTGCGCCGCGTAGCGTCACGACTGGAGTATGGCACTGAGAACTCTCACGATGTAACTTCTCACGAGAATCGTCCGGGTGAATCTCCGACACCTCAACGTCCGCCACACATAGCCTTGTTGCCTGAACGCCGGCAGCAGCACAGCACCTCGGGAGACGGCAGGCATGTCAGCTAGGGCAACCACCCGACGCCGCCAGCTCGGGGCGACCATGCGCAAGCTGCGCGCCCGCGCAGGCATGACGCTGGAGGAGGCCGGCCAACTCGTCGGCGTATCGAAAGCCACCGTGAGCCGGTACGAGACGCAGGAAGGGCCCGTGAAGTGGCCCATCGTGGACGCGCTCTGCCGGGAGTACGAGGCGAGCGAGGCCGAGCGCAGGGCGGTCGTGGAGCTTGCGAAGGGCGCGAAGAAGCAAGGGTGGTGGAACTCGATCACCGACTCGATTCCAGAGAGCATGAATCTGCTGCTCACCCTGGAGGACGAGGCCGTGAGGGAGGACCACTTCAACTGCCTCTATGTACCAGGGCTACTGCAGACTCGCGGCTATACAGAGGCCGTGCAGTACGCCTCGGAGATGAGGCTGCCGCCCGAAGAGATCGAGCGGCTCGTCGATATCCGGATGAAGCGGCAAGAGATTCTCGACCGTCCCGAGCCCCCGCACCTCTGGGCCATCCTCGACGAGTCGGTGATCCGTCGCCTTGTGGGCTCGCGACAGGTGATGAGATCGCAGTTGGAACGCCTGCTGGAGGCCAATGAGTCTCCGCACATCACCCTACAGATACTGCCCTTCTCCAAGGGAGCGCACTCAGCCGCCATGGGAAGTTTGGTGATCATCGGTGGCCCCGAGCCGACCCTGGACGTCGTCTACGTGGACACACACGTCGGCTCACTGTTCATGGAGCAGGACGAGGAGCTGGACCGCTACAGGCTTGCGTTCAACTACCTCCGCGCACAAGCGTTGGACATGGCTGCATCATCAGCCCTGATCGAACGCGTACATGAGGAGTTGTAATGCATCCCGTTTCACCCGCCATAGACAGCGCCATCTGGATCAAGTCCTCGTACAGCGGGGCCGAGCACAGCGAGTGCGTCGAGGCCGCCCTCCTCGCTGACGCGACCGCCGTGCGGGATTCCAAACGACCGACGGGCCGCACCATTTCGTTCACACACCCCGTTTGGCACGCCTTCCTTAAGGGACTGAACAGCGGCGTCTAGAAGCACCCCGCTACGCAGAGACCGTGCCCCGCAGGTCCGTCAGAAGCCGTATGAGTCACGTGTCGATCAGCAGAAGCACACAGCGCAGGCGGGCAGGCCACTGATCTGGACGGGGACGAGGTGCGCGTGGGCCTTCCAGTCCGCCGTCTCGATGACTTCCTCGTATGCGTCGATGGCATGGCCGTCCACCGCGGTGCGGCGCACGCCGTTGGGCCGGTAGCCGAACTTCCGGGAGACGGAGCGGGAAGCCGCGTTGGACGCGAAGGCTGTGGACGTGACGCGGGTAGCGGCGAGGCCGTCGAAGGCGAGGGCCAGAGCTGCCGCTCGCATCTGGGTCCCGTATCCCTGCCCCTGGAACCGTTGGCCGAGCCAGAAACCGGTACGGGCCTCGCCGGTCGTGGCGAAGTGTCGGGCGGAGAGGTTCTGCTGCCCGATGACCTGCTCGCCGTGGAAGACGGCTAGCAGGAGGCGCCAGTTGTCGCGGGTCCAGTCTCCTCGCGCCCACCAATGGTTCTGTACGACGTTCTGCGCTCGTTGCGTCGGCGGCACCGAGGCCCAGGGCTGCGGGAAGTACACGGCTCCGTCGGGGACGACGCCTTCGGCGGCCACCTGGGCGAGGGCGTCGAGTTCGGTGTCCACGGGGAGGCGGAGGGTGAGGTCGGGAGTGGTGATTTCCAGGGCAGTGATAGGCCAGTGGCGCATGGGAAGGCTCCCGGGTCAGGGCCCGTCGAGTCCGAAGATCGTGCCGAACGGGTCGACGAGTTGGCAGATGCGGCGCCCGGCTTCCACGTCGAGGGGGCCGCGGTGGTGGGTGCAGCCGGCGTCCAGTAGGCGTTTACGTTCGGTGTCCAGGTCTTCGACCGGCCAGTAGGGGACGGTGCTTCCCCCATGGGGGTTGGCCTTGGGCGAGGCGGGGTGGAAGCCCAACTCGAGGCCGTCTAGGTCGAGCCAGGCGTAGACGGAGGTGCCGTTGATGTCGAGCTGGACCTCTGCGTCGAAGATGTCGCCCCACCAGCGGGCGGCGGCTTCTGGGTCCTGCACGAAGACCATGACGGTGCGGATGCCGCGCAGCACTTGACGTTCTCCTTGCGTAGGGAAGAGGCACGCTACCGCTGCTCTGGTCACCTGTGGGCGCCGTGCAGAGAACGGAGCCCCGTAGCGGCGGCGAAGGCCGATAGGGCCTGTTTCAGGGCGCCGTCGTTCCACTGCGCGCCGAGTTCATTGGCGTGGTGCCGGTAGGCGTGGCGTATCCAGCGGGGCGATGGAAGCTGCTCGTCGCCTGCGATGAAGGCCAGGGTGATCAGATCCGGCAGGCCCGTGATGTCGGGGCGCAGCGTCTCGGCGTCGATGAGGGCAATGTGGCCGTCGTCGCGGCGCCGGACGTGCTCGGGCTTGAGATCGAGGTGCCCTAGAGGGACATGGTCAGGTCCGTGAGCGCCGGCGACGAGCTGAAGGAGGTGTCGCCAGGCGTTGGCGCACGTGATCCATTCGGGGGGCGGCTCACTGACGGCCGTGCCGGCGCGCCACTGCGCCATGGTTTCGCTGACCGCCGGGTGCCAGCGGGTTGAGGCGGTGTGGATGGTGGCAACGGCCCGAACCAGCTCGTCGAAGGCGCCTGTACTGGTCAGCATGATGGTCGTGTCGAGGTAGTCGACGAGCAGTGTGCGGGAGGCGTCGCAGGCCCGGTGGAGGGCCGGCAGGACGTACTCGTCGGCCAGCAGCTCGTACGCGAGGGCCTCGCCCTGGTAGGCGGCTTCGTCCGCGTGCCGCTTCAGCACCAGGCGAGGCGGACTGCCGAGTGCGAAGACCGCGGTGCGGTATCGGGCGGTCAGGCAGCGCAGGGGCCCTGGCTCCTGGTCATGATGCCGGGTGAGGAGGACGTACGCCTCACGCTCCGCTGCGGTGGCGTCGGTGGTGAGCGGGTGGCGGAGCCACCCGTCGGGCCGTGTGCGGGCGGCGCCGTCCAGCGGCCCGACGGGGGCGGTGCTCATGCCTGGACAGCCTGGGGTGCGCCGAGGCCGGCCAGGCTGTGGGCATAGCAGCGGGCGGCGAGGTCCGGACGCTGGTGCTCGCCGTAGACCGCGAAAAGGGCGTAGACCGGGGAGTCGAGGTTCTCCCCGATGTGCCAGCCCTGGTACGACCCGCCGACCACGTCCCAGATCTGGGCGCGGCCGAGGAAGACTGCGGCGAGGTCCTGGAAGTAGATCTCGACGCCGAAGGGGTAGGTGGCCATGGCCTCCTCCCGCCTGGTCGTCTCCACCTTGTCCCAGCTGGGGCCTGTGACGTTCCACGCGTAGGAGTCGATCTCACCGGGCCTGCCGGGCGGGTCGAGGAGACGGAGTACGGCGCGGTGCACGCCGAGGGGGCCCTGGAGGTAGTCGTGAATGCTCGTGGCCAGGGCGCCAGTACGCGTGGCGATCATCCCGCGGGCCAGGCCCGGCAGCTCCTCCGCAACCAGGGCCTCGGCCTTCTCCCATTCCTCCTTGTCCAGGGGCGGGGTGATCGGGGTCGGCTCGATGTGGTGCGGGGTGTCGAGGAACGCCACTTGGGCGGCGAGGGCGGTCTTCTCCGCCATGGGGTCGGATGTGACCCAGGGGACGCTGGAGACAACCACCGGGCCTGCACCCGCGGGGACGGTCAGCCGGTCTCCGGGGCGGGGGCCGTGCACCCGGAACAGATGCTGGAGCTCGTTCGCCGCCGCGGCAAGGGCCCTGTGGTCCGCGTAGAGGAATGGACCGTGGGGGCTTCGCGGGGCCGTGAATCCATTGCCGCACAGGGCCACGTCCCGTAGGCCCTCCAAGGGCTTGAGGTAGTCGACGAGGAGGCTGTTCAGGATCTGGAGTCCGGTGGTGCGGTTGCGCGGGCCGTCCATGCCGGGCAGCAGGTTGTTGTCCGCGCCGAGCGCGCCGTACGGGACGGTCTGAGCGTTGTTGGACACCACCGCGAGACGCGGCGGGGCCAGCGCGCCTTGGGCGAGCTGCTCGGTGTAGAGGTCAGAGACGTCGGCATCGACCCCGATGAACACGTCGTTGCCGGTGGTGCCGGAGAGCCGGACCAGGGGCTGGGAAACGCGCTTCTCCCAGAACAAGGTGTGGGCTCCGGCGGGGTAGAGGGTGATCTCGATGTCGCCGACGTTCAGCGGCTGCATGTGGTCCACACGGTGCACGGTGAAGCCCAGGGCTTCGATTGCGTCGGTCACGGCGGCCGGGGTAGTGGTGCCGGTGTAGACCGGCACCGTGCGGGCCAGGAGGTCGAGGGAGGGCAGGTGGAAGTGGTCCAGATGCTCGTGGCTGAGGATCACCGCGTCCGGTGCGGGCATCCCGTGGGTGTCCACGGTTCGCGGCGGCCAGATCTCGAACTCCAGGCTCCCGGCCCCGAATGCCGGGGCGAGGATCGGGTCGAGGAGGACGGAGGAGAGGCCGTCGGTGATGTGCCAGGTCTGATGGCCCAGGAAGGTCAGCTCCAGGCCGGCGGGGGCGGCTGCCATGACGAACTCCTTTGCCTTGCAGGGTCAGAAGAGTGCGGGGTGGCGTGGAGGGGGACAGCGGACGTCCCCCTCCACGCTGGTAGGACCTACCGGTGGTAGGTGGTCGGGGAGCTGCTGGTGGTACCGGTGCCGGCGAACGCCGTCACGCGCTGCTGGAGGCGGCGGACCGCCTCCGCCGTAACGGTCTGGCTGATCTTCACCGGGGGCGTCACTCGGTTCATCACGGACCTCCATCACTTGATTTCTTTGCGGCGAGAAATGCACCTGCCGTTCCCCGTCCGCCTGAGGGGGTGACACCCCGGGTGGGGGTTCTCGTCACGCCGATGAAGCTACGGACAGCTGCAGTTGGGGCTCAACCTTCTTGCGGGAAATTGCGCGCGCTCACGCGATGGCGTCGATGGCAGCCGTGATCATGTCCCGGGCCGCCGCACCGTAGAGAGCCCGTCCGGCCAGTTCGCCGAAGGCCCTCGCATACAAAGAGAGCTCACCTGGGGACGTGATGGTGACGCGGGCCGACAGCAACTCGATGCCGACCTGGACATCGTCGTAGAGGGTGAAGCTCTCCAGCGTCCACAGTGGCCGCTCGGCTCTAACAGGGATAACGCCGAGGGATACCCACGGCAGGGACATGACCTCCAGGAGGTACGCGAGCTGCTCGACGGTGGTAGCAGCTGGTGCGATCCCTGAGTGGAGGACTGATTCCTCCAATAGCAGCGCGAAGCGGTGGCGGCCATCCCGGATCACATGCGACCGGGCCACACGGGCTGCGGCCGCATCTTCCACATCGGTGGCAGTCCGATGGAAGGCGCCGTAAGCGCTCAGGACGGCACGTGCGTATCTCTCGGTCTGGAGCAAGCCGGGTACCACGTTGGAGCAGTAGACCCGGAAGGATCCCGTGCGCTCGAAGAGGGGCACGACCTCCTGCTGGAGGTGACGGAGGCCGGCTCGGTTCAGCCTCTTCCACTCCACGTACATCGAGTCCGCACTGCGGCCGGCGGCGATCAGGTCGGCGGCCTGGCCGTCAACTCCACACGCACGGCACCAGGCACGTATGTCGGCATCTGACGGGGTGGCTCTCGCGTGCTCGATGCGGGAGGTCTTCGCAGGGTCCCAGCCGCAGGCGACTGAAAGCTCGTGCCCGGCCAGCCCAGCGTCCAGGCGTAGATCCCGCAGCCGAGCGGCGAGAGCAAGACGGGCAGCCTGGACGCTGGACAGGGGCGAGGACATGGATGGTTATCCGGTGGCGCGCTTCGGGCGGTCAGATCTTGTAGTCCGCGAACGGCACGGAGCGCTTCCACACGGTCTCGAACGCGGTGGCACAAAGATCCGCAACACGCGGGTCGTCACACATCTCCCCGCCTGCGGAGCTGCCGTTGCCGGTGAAGTGGTTCCACCGGATGACACGGTCATCGATGAGCCAGAAATCATTGCCGGGCAGTGCGATATCCGACGCCTCACGGCGGGGCAGATACCGCACTTGCTCCCCAGCGGCGATGTTGACCGCAGCGCCCGCATGCCCGTACCGGGCATAGTCGCTCAGCGGCTGCGACACAATCCGGGCCCTACGGACCCGCACGCCCCGGGCCACGGTCCGGCGGACCAGGTCGACCCACCCGCACCAGTAGTCGGAATCCGGATCGGTCTCACGCTCCCCGGTACGCAGCCACGCAGCAAACCCCTCGGACTCGTGCGCGACGCCGTACGCGTCGCGCATCTCCAAGTGGACGGCTGAGTGCTGAGCCGAGTCGAGCAGTTCGTCAAAGCTCGGTACGGGCACGCTGCTCTGCGGCATCGCAAGCCTCCCTCAAGATCTTCACCATGCGGGCTGGAATCCGGATCACTGCCTCGGTGTCCGGAATCGAACCGGTCGCCAGGCACTCCGCTTCGGTTTGCTGATCGGCTTTCCACCCCTGCAACACCACGTCGGCATTATTCTCATCAACCCATACGGTCGGGCACTGGCCCGTGTCCGTGTTGGGATCGATCCCGACGAACCGTAGTGCCATGACCGCCTCCTGCGTCGAGCCGATTGCGAGATCTTGCGCCCTCCTTACCCAAGCAGGTGGGCAGCTCAACGCGCCACGCGTCTGACGAGGTTGGCTGCATCGCGTCGCGTCTGCGGCAACGTCCGTGAACCAGTCGTCGGCCTGGACAGTCGGGGGTGGGACGCCTCATGGGTGCCCTCACCCCGTCCCGCGGAACAGGTGGAGTTGTTGGTGGCCGCGGGCCGTTGTTGTGGGTGGGGTGGGGCGGGTGGCCGCGAGGGTGAGGAGGGTGCGGAGGGCTGCCAGGACCTCCGTCGGGGTGTCGCGGACCATCGACGGGGTGGCGCTGACCACCAGGACGCCGTGGGCCTCCAGGCGCAGACGGCGGCGGAGCGTGGCGTGCCAGGCGTCGCGGGTGTAGTGGTACTCCGCCGAGTCGATCTCCAGGGCCACGCCCTCGTCGGGCCAGTACGCGTCCGGGCTGGCCAGGAACGCGCCGTCCGGGGTGTAGAGGCGGGCGTTCCACAAGGGGGTTGGGAGGTCTGTCGCCGTGAGGGTGTCGCGGGCCCGGGCCTCGGCGATCGAGCGGACTCCGGCCAGCAGTTCTGTCGCCGCGGCGGCGATCGCGGGGCGGGTGAGGAGACGGGAGGCGCGGAGCTCGGAGTGCAGGTCGTGCGGGTGGCACCAGCCGGCCTGGACGACACCCGCGAGGACCGACCGGACCCGGTCGGGGTCCTCCGTACGGGCGGCGAAGTCGGCGGCCGCGCGCACCGGGCGGGTGCTGGGGACGCCGGACACCGTGATGGTGCGCGGCCAGCGGGAGGTCGGCAGCGGGCGTACGTGCGCGGTGGCGGCCAGCCGGCGCGGGGAGCGGATCAGTACGTCGACGGGGCTGCCGGGGGAGTACGGGGCTTCGCGGATGCCGAGCAGGGCGAGGGCCGCGCCGCCGGTGAGGGCGGCCGTGTCGCCGGTGAGGGGGTCCGCGGCGGGCTCGGCGGCGTACAGGACGGCGGAGAGGGCGCGTTGGCGCTGGTCCGGGGGGCCGGTCTGGAGGAGGTAGACCCGGGGCAGGAGGCGCTGCCAGGGGCCGCCGGGCCGGGAGCGGGAGGTGATCGTGCCGGAGGGGACGCCGGCGGCGGTGAGCTGGTGACGCGTGGCCAGGTTCAGCTGCCGGCGCGCGGCCCGCGGGGGGTGGTGCCCCTGGGGCTTGCCCTGCGGGTCGGGGTCGGGGTGCCGCCGGCCCTGCGGGCGCTGTGGGGGTCGGGCAGGCTCGGGCAGCGTTCGGCGCGTTCGGCGCCGGGGGTGCCCGGACAACACGTCCAGTGGCTCGCGCTGCCCGTCGGGCTCCGGTCGATGGGCGGGCTCGGGCTGCCGGGGCTGCGGCGCCTGTGGGTGCTGGTGGGCCTCCGGAGGCTGCGGGGCCTGTGGGGGCTGGTGGGCGGGTCCGGGGGGCTGCCGGTGCTGGGAGTACCTGGACAGCACGCCCAAGGGCTCGCGCTGCTCGTCCGGTTCGGCCCGGTGCTCGGGGCCGGGGTCGGCCCGGTGCGCGGGGTCGGGGTCGGCCCGGTGCTCGGCGTTGGCCCGGTGCGCGGGGTCGGGGTCGGCCCGGTGCTCGGGGTCGGGCCGGTGCTCGGGGTCGGGCGTGTGCTCGGGGTCGGGGTCGGGCCGGTGCTCGGGGTCGGGCGTGTGCTCGGGGTCGGGGTCGGGCCGGTGCTCGGGGTCGGGCGTGTGCTCGGGGTCGGGGTCGGCCCGGTGCTCGGGGCCGGGTCGGCCCGGTGCTCGGGGTCGGCCCGGTGCTCGGGGTCGGGCCGGTGCTCGGGGTCGGGCGTGTGCTCGGGGTCGGGGTCGGCCCGGTGCGTGGCCCGGTGTTCCGGGTCGGGCTGCCCGGGCCGCGGGGGACGGTGAGCCGGTCCGGAGTGGGCGGGCTGCCGGTTCGGGCGGGGGCGGGGTTGCCGCGTGGTGATCATGCGGCCGGTATGCCCGGGCGCGGGGGCGGCGTACCGCCCTCAGCGGCCCGGGTGCTCCGGCGACAGGAACACGACGACCCCGGTCTCGGTGCCCGGCCGGGCCGGGACCTCGTGCCAGCCCAGGCGGCGGTAGGTCGCCACCGTGTCCCTGGCGAGGCGGGACGTCAGTAGCCAGGCCCGCCGGTCCGGGGCGTCGGCGGTGATCTCGGTGAGCAGGGCCCGCCCGGTGCCGTGGCCGCGCGCGTAGGGGCGTACGGCGAGCTCGTCTATCTCCAGCGCGCCGGTCAGGAGCTCCTTCACCCGGGCCGCGCCGAGTTGGGCGGTCACCTGGGCGTAGCCGCGGACCTTGGGGAAGGCCGCCGGTGTGATCCAGCCCGTGGCGAAGCCGTCGATGCCGGTCGCGGACTGGGCGAAGGCGGTACGGAACCCACGGCGCCGGGCGTCGGCGGGGAGACGGGTCGCGAACTGGCGAATGGTTTCTTCATCCTCGTTCCACGGCGGGCCGGAGAAGACGTCGGCATAGACGTCGACCAGTTCGTCCGCGAGGTCGAGGACGGCCTGTCCGTAGCAGATCACGTTGTTCTGGCTCCTGAGGTCGGGTTCCGAGGGGTGGGTGGGGATTTTCCCATTTTGGGTTGGGAGAGTGAATTTATGGGCTCCGCGTTCCCGTCGCGCACAACGCACGGATCCGGCGAGTATGCGACAAATCGCCTCCCGGTCCTCCGTGTCGGGACACCCGGCGACCGCGTTGAGCAGCCGTGGACAGAATGCTTCGAACGGTCGGCCGGTGCGCGCTCGCCTTCCTCCTCGCCTTGGGGGTACTGGCGTTGCTCCCGCACGCCGTACGGGACGCGGTGCCGGACTCCGTGATCGGCGGGGCCGTGATCGTGCTGGTGTGGGTGCTGGGTGCCCGTCGGGTGGCCGGGCGATCGCGTTAGCCTCCTCCTCACCCTCGTACTCTCACAGTGAAGCCCATAGGACAAGACGACCGAAGGAGTTGGACATGGCTCGGGTACCGAGTTCCGCCGTGGCGGCGGCCGGTCTGGTCGGCGGGTACGCCGTCGCCCGGTGGACCAAGAAGCGGCCGCTGGGCGGTGTCGTACTCGGTGCGGCCGGACTCGCCGCCGGGCGGGAGTGGCACCGTCGGGGCGGTGTGCCCGCGGCCGCCGGGCTCGGGGCGCTCTACATCGCCGCGTTCGCCGGCTCGCACCCGCTGGCCAAGAAGGTCGGCGCGTGGCCGGCCGTGTTCGGGGCCGCAGGCGTCGTCGCCGCCACCACCTGGGCCGTCGCCGACCGCGGCTAGCGCCACCTTCCCGGCCGGCGGCCCCGGCCCCGCGCCCGTCCAGCCCCCGCTACGCGCCGAACGCCTGCGACACCGAGTAGATCAGCAGGCCCGCCAGGGCGCCGACCACCGTTCCGTTGATCCGGATGAACTGCAGGTCCCGGCCGATGTGGGCCTCGATCTTGCGGGACGTGTGCTCGGCGTCCCAGCCCGCCACGGTGTCCGTGATCAGCGAGGTGATCTCGGTGCGGTAGGTCGTGACGACGTACACCACCGCCCCCTCGATCCAGCCCTCCACCTTGTCCTGGAGACGGCCGTCCGTCGCCAGCCTGGCCCCCAGCGTCATCAGCGAGGACCGGACCCGCAGGCGCAGCGCGCTCTGCTCGTCCTCCGCCGCCGAGATCATCATCGACCGCACCGCGGTCCAGGCGGAGGCGATCACGTCCTGCACCTCGTCGCGCGCCAGCAGCTCGGACTTCAGGCGCTCTATGCGCGCCCGGGTCTCCGTGTCCGACTGGAGGTCGGCCGCGAAGTCCGTCAGGAACCGGTCGACCGCCCCGCGCGCCGGGTGCTCCGGCATGTCGCGCATCTCCGTGACGAAGCGGAGCAGCTCCTTGTACACCCGGTCGCCGATCTTGCGGTCCACGAACCGCGGCGTCCAGCCGGGTGCCCCGCCCTGGACGGCGTCCATGACCGCTTCCCCGTGCGTGACCAGCCAGTCGTGGGCCCGCGCGCACACGAGGTCGACGGCCCGGTGGTGCCCGCCGTCCGCGACGACGCGCTCCAGCGTCTTGCCGATGCCCGGCGCGATCTCCGCCGTCTCGGCCCGCCGGGTGATGGCCTCGCCCACGACCGCCTGCACGTCGGAGTCGCGCAGTACGGTCAGGGCCCCGCGCAGCGCGGTCGCCAGCTCGGCCGTGACCCGGTCGGCGTGCTCCGGCTCGGCCAGCCAGGCGCCGAGGCGGCCGCCGATGCCGAGGGCGTGCAGGCGGGCCTTGACCACGTCGGAGGAGAGGAAGTTCTCGCCGACGAACTCGCCGAGGGAGACCCCGAGCTGGTCCTTCTTCGTCGGGATGATCGCGGTGTGCGGGATGGGCAGGCCCAGCGGCCGCCGGAAGAGGGCGGTGACCGCGAACCAGTCCGCGAGCGCGCCGACCATGCCGGCTTCGGCCGCGGCGGCGACGTACCCGGCCCAGCCGCCCGCGCCCCAGGCGTTCTGGGCGTACTTGGCCAGTACGTAGACCAGCGCGACCAGGAGCAGCAGCCCCGTCGCGGTGGCCTTCATCCGGCGGACGCCGTGGCGCCGCTCCTCGTCGGCCGCGCTGAACACGAACGCCCCGCGGGCGGGCGCCGCGGGCCGCGCCGCCCGCCCGGTCGCCGCCGGCCTGCTCGGCCGCGACGGCCCGCCCGGCGGGTCGGTCGCTGACGGCCCGCCCGGCGGCGGTCCCCCGGGCGGCGGGTCGATCGGCGGCGGGGCACTGCCTCCGGCGGTGGTGCGGTTGTCCACGTGCTCCTGCTTTCCCCGGGGACGCCGGTTTGTCTGCATAGCATCCGACTCCCGGGAGGCGCGAGGAGTTCCCGGCACGCCGTGTCACTCCCACCGGCGCCACCGCGCTCCCCGTACGGATATCCGTGCGCGTACCCGCATCCGGACCGCTCAGCGGGGAACCGGGGAGCCCGCCCGGCCCCGCACCCAACCGGCGCCCGACCCGGCCCGGTTCCCGGCCTCGCCCGGCGCCCGCCCACCCCGCCCCGCGCCCCGTCAGCGCTTCTTGCGCAGCGACTTCGGACCGTCGAGGCCCTTGGGAGGCTTCGGGGACTTCGGAGGCTTGACCTTGATCTCCACCCCGCCCCAGAACGCGAAGCCGGTCACGACCACCCGCGGAGCGCCCGGCTCCGCCGGGCCCGGGGTGTCGCGCTGGTCGAAGGCGCCCATCACGCCGATGCCCCGGACGTCGATCTCCACCCCCGGCGGCACCGTGATCTGGACGCCTCCCATGACCGCGACGCAGCTGATCACGACCTCGCGCTGGGCGAAGTCCGCCTCGCGCAGGTCCAGCTCCCCACCGCCCCAGAACGCCACCGCGTCGAAGCGCGCGGGCACCGTCCACCGGCCCTTGCGCTGGAAGCTCGACATGACCGCGACCGCCCCGGACGAGCTCGCCGGCTCCCGGCCGACCCGCTCGGCCCAGGGCCGCACCGTGCCCCCGCCGGCGAGCGGCACCGGCGTCGGGGAGGCCGCCGGGGCGACACCCCCCGGGACGCCCGGCACCGCCGGCAGGTCGCGGGTCAGCGGTTCCAGCTCCGCGTACGTACGGGACGTGTAGGCCGCCTCCAGTCGCTCCTCGAACTCCTCCATGTCGAGCCGGCCCTCGGCCACCGCGTCGCGCAACCGCTCCACCACCCGGTCCCGGTCGGCATCGGACGCCCTCAGCTCCGGCAACGGCTTCTCCGGCCGCTCGTCACTCATGTGGCCCAGCCTATGCACTGATCCACGGGAGTTGTATGGCCCGCCGCCCCCCTGCACCCCGGGCTCGACCCTGATTTATCCCCGCCCCGCGGAGGGTTTCGACCCCGACCCGCGGACGCTTCCGTCCCCGACCCGCCTACGGCGTCACCCCCGGCCCGCGTACATCCGCGCGATCACGTCCTCGATGTCCGGCTCCCGCACCGACAGGTCCACCAGCGGGTACTGCGCCGCCACCGCCGCCACCAGCGGCGCCGCCGACGCCCCCGCCGGGAACGCCAGCCACTGCCGCGGCCCGTCCACCTTCACCACCCGCGCGCCCGGCACGCTGATCGGCGCGAGCTCGCGCTCCAGGTCCACCACCAGCGTCCGCTCGCTCTCCCCGACCGACCCCGCCGAGTGCAGCCCCTGCAGCGGCCCGTCGTACATCAGCCGGCCGTGGTCGATCACCATCACCCGCTCGCACAGCTGCTCGATGTCCTGGAGGTCGTGCGTGGTCAGCAGCACCGTCGTGCCGAGCTCCTCGTTCAGCTGCCGCAGGAAGCCGCGCACCTTCGCCTTGCTCACCACGTCGAGCCCGATCGTCGGCTCGTCCAGGTACAGCACGTCCGGATCGTGCAGCAGCGCCGCCGCGATGTCCCCGCGCATCCGCTGCCCCAGCGAGAGCTGGCGCACCGGCACGTCGAGCAGCTCGGCCAGGTCCAGCCGGTCCACGCAGCGCTCCATGTTCTGCGCGAACCGCGCCGCCGGGATCCGGTACATCCGCCGCATCAGCCCGTACGAGTCCTTCAGCGGCAGGTCCCACCACAGCGTGGTCCGCTGCCCGAAGACCACGCCGATCCGGTGCGCGAGCCGCATCCGCTCCCGCGCCGGGTCGATGCCCGCGACCCGCAGCCGGCCGCCGCTCGGGGTCAGGATGCCGGTCAGCATCTTGATGGTGGTCGACTTCCCGGCGCCGTTGGGCCCGATGTAGCCGACCATCTCGCCCCGCGCCACCTCGAAACTGAGCCCGTCCACGGCCCTGACCTGACGCTTCTCCCGGCGCATCAGCCCCACCCGGCGCCGTACGTCGAACACCTTCTCGACCCCGTCCAGCGAGATCAGCGCATCCGCCACAGCCAACTCCCTAGCTTCCCGTGCTTCGGTACGAACGGACACCCGCACGCCACGCCAGCGACGCGGGCAGGAACACGGCGAACGCCACCAGCGGGCTCACGAACGCGACCCACTGCGGCAGCCCCAGCGGATCCGGCCGGCCCAGCAGGTACAGCGCGGGCAGCCAGTTGACGAAGGCCAGCGGAACGATGAAGGTCACCCCGCGCAGCAGGTCCTTGCCGAACACCGTCGGCGGGTACTGGAGCATCGTGCAGCCCCCGTACGTGAAGGAGTTCTGCACCTCCGCCGCGTCCCCGGCCAGGAACTGGAACGCCGCACCCGCCACCATGACCGCCCCGAAGATCGCCGCACCCGCCGTGATCATCACCGGCACCAGCAGCACCTTGCCGATGGTCCACTCCAGGTCCAGCGCGGACACCGCCCAGGCCAGCAGCCCCAGGCCCTGGGCGATCCGGCCCAGCCGGCGCAGCGCGAAGCGGTCCGCCGCGACCTGCGCGAGCACCGGGACCGGACGCACCAGCATGGTGTCGAGCGAGCCGTCGCGGATGCGGGAGCCGATCCGGTCGGTGTTGCCCAGGAGCAGGTCCGCCAGGCCCAGGGAGGCCGAGCAGGACCCGTACAGCAGGGCGACCTCGGGCAGCGTGAAACCGCCCAGGACGTCCACGTGCGAGAACATGATGGCGATCGCGACGAAGTCGAGGAGCGTGATCGCCGCGTTCCCGAAGGTCGACAGGAAGAACGACGTCCGGTACGTCATCGTCGACCGGATCCACATCGCCACGATCAGCCCGTAGCCCCGCACCCCCTCCACGGCCCGGTTGCGCCGGGGCAGCTCCAGCTCCTGCTCCATCCGGCTCCGCGCCAGCACCGCCTCAGCCACCCTGGACCACCACCTTCCGCGTCGCCGCCGACTGCACCAGCCGGCCCGCCCCCAGCAGGACCACCGCCCACCCGGCCTGGAACGCCAGCGCCCCGGCCGCCGCCCCCGCCCCCGCGTGCTCGCCCAGCAGCACGTCCATCGGGACCTGGAGCATCGCCGCCCACGGCAGGACCCGGACGAGCTCGCCGAAGCCGCCCGGGAACACGGTGAGCGGCAGCAGCATCCCGGAGAAGAAGATCGTGACCACGGTGGCCATCAGGTTGATCCCCGCCCCGTCCATCAGCCAGAACGCCGCCAGCCCGAGCAGGTAGCGCAGCGCGAAGCTCACCACCAGCCCGAGCGTGACGGAGACCAGGAACAGCAGCCAGCGCGCCGGGTCCGCCGGCAGCGCCAGCGGGAACGCCAGCGCCCCCGCCAGCAGCGGCAGCACCCCGCGCCCCGCCAACTGGAAGGCGGCCCGGCCCAGATCGGCCGCCAGCCACCACATCTGGAGGTCCGCCGGCCGGTACAGGTCGACGGCGATGTCCCCCGTACGGACGCGCTCCTGGAGCTCCTCCTGGAACCCGCCGCCGATGAGCGCCGCCGCGGCGAGCAGCGCCTGGCTGACCCACACGAAGGTCAGGGCCTGCGCCTGGTCGTAGCCGCCGAGTCCGGGCCGCTCGTCCCACAGCGCGATGTACGTGTACGCGACGATGAAGCCGAACACGGTGTTCGTGAACACCCCCGCCGCCGTCGCCGTCCCGTAGGTGGCGTAGCGCCGGAATCCCCCGGCCGCGACCGCCAGGTAGAGACGCACCGACGACCGGGCTCCCCCGCCTGCTCTCTGACGCACCGTATCCCTCCGTTTCCCACGTCGTTCCTACGTCGGCCAAAGCGCGCGAGCTTAGTGCGGAGGGGCGATCCCCGCGACCGGTTTTACGCCCGTCCGGCTCGGAACCCGTGGCCATCGGGTAGACACCATGAGGTACAGAAGTGGATATTTCGCACGGCGCCGAGGAGTCCTGGAGATGAGCGACCCGTCACCACCACCGGGCTGGAACCCTCGCGACCCGGACACCCCGCCCGGGGACCCGCGAGCCCGGCAGTCCCCGCGGCAGCCCGGTACGCCCCGACAGCCGGGCACGTCACAAGACCAGGGACCACCCGGGGAGCCCGGAAAGGCGGGGAAACCGGGGAAGCCCGGCAGGAAGGTGCGCGACAGGCGGACCGGCGCGCGGCGCCTCCTCCCCACCTGGCGCACGGTCGCGGGCGGCGTCCTGCTGCTCGCCCTGCTGCTGGGCGGCGCCCTCGTCGCCGGCTACCTCCTGGTCGACATCCCCCCGGCCAACGCCGCGGCGACCGCCCAGTCGAACGTCTACCTCTACTCCGACGGCTCCCTGATCGCCCGCGACGGCGAGGTCAACCGGGTCAACGTCGCGCTCTCCCAGGTCCCCCGCACCGTCCAGGAAGCCGTACTGGCCGCCGAGGACCGGGACTTCTACTCCGAGCGGGCGGTCGACCCCAAGGCGATGCTCCGGGCCGCCTGGAACACCGCCACCGGCAAGGGCACCCAGTCCGGCTCGACCATCACCCAGCAGTACGTGAAGAACTACTACCTGGGCCAGGAACAGACGATCAAGCGCAAGGCCAAGGAGTTCTTCATCGCGATCAAGCTCGGCCGCGAGAAGTCGAAGGACTACATCCTCGAGGGCTACCTGAACACCAGCTACTTCGGCCGCAACGCCTACGGCGTCCAGGCCGCCTCCCAGGCCTACTACGGCAAGGACGTCGACCGGCTCACCACCGCCGAGGGCGCCTACCTCGCCACCCTCCTCAACTCCCCCAGCGCCTTCGACGTCGTCTCCCACCCGCAGAGCCGCCCGCGCGCCGTCGCCCGCTGGAACTACGTGCTCGACGGCATGGTGAAGAAGGACTGGATGCCCGCCGCCGAGCGCGCGGCCACGCAGTTCCCCGAGCCCGGCAAGGTCCGTACGGCCGCCGGGCTGTCCGGGCAGCGCGGCTACCTCGTCGAGGCCGTCAGGGACTTCATCGTCGAGCGGAAGGTCCTCGCCGACAAGACTCTCGCCGGGGGCGGCTACCGCATCACCACGACCATCGACCGGCGCCGTCAGAACGCCTTCGTCGAAGCCGTCGACGGCGAGATGGTCGGCAAGCTCGAACCGGACAAGCGCAAGGCCGACCGCCTCGTACGGGCCGGCGGGGTCTCCATCGACCCGGCCACCGGCAAGGTCGTCGCCATGTACGGCGGCATCGACTACACCAAGCAGTACGTCAACAACGCGACCCGGCACGACTACCAGGTCGCCTCTACCTTCAAGCCGTTCGTGTTCGCGGCCGCCGTCGAGAACGGCTCCCGCACCCAGGACGGCCGCCGCATCACCCCCCACACGGTCTACAACGGCGACAACAAGCGCCGCGTCGTGGGCACCCGCATCCCCTACGCCCCCGAGAACGAGGGCCAGGTGTCGTACGGGAACATCACCGTCGCCACCGCCACCGACCTCTCCGTGAACGCCGTCTTCGCCCAGATGGTCGTCGACGTCGGCACCGACGAGGTCAAGAAGACCGCCGTCGCCCTCGGCATCCCCGAGGACACCCCGAACTTCGACTCCGGACCGGCCATGGCGCTCGGCACGATGCAGGCCAGCGTCCTGGACATGACCCAGGCGTACACGACGCTCGCGGACCACGGCCGGCGCACCCCGTACACCTTCCTGGAGGAGATCACCAAGGGCGGCGACACCGTCGGGCTCCCTGCCCGCGAGCCGTCCCAGGCCGTCAGCCGCGAGGCCGCGGACACCACCACCTCGGTGCTGGTCAGCGTCGTCGACAACGGCACGGGCACCGCGGCCCTCGCCGCAGGCCACCCCGCGGCCGGCAAGACCGGAACCGGGGAGCTGGACCGCTCGGCCTGGTTCGCGGCGTACACCCCGGACCTGGTCACGGTGGTGGCGATGATGGGCCAGGACCCCGACACCGGCACCCTCCAGTCCCTGTACGGCGCCCTGGGCGAACCCCGGATCGGCGGCGGCGGCTACCCGGCCCGGATCTGGGCCGCGTACACGAAGACGGCGCTGGAGGGCACCGACCCGCTCGACTTCGAACTCGACCTCCAGCCCGGCGCGGCCAACCCGCCGCCGCTGCTGCCGCCGTCCGAGTCCGACACCCCGCCGCGGACCCCGGGCGGCCGTACGCCGACGCCCCCGCAGCGGCCTGGCCGGCCGACACCCCCCACCCCGTCCACGGGCGGTCAGGACCAGGGGGGGCGGACGAACAACGGCCAGGGCGACGGCGGCCAGACCGACGGCGGCCGCACGGACGGCGGGCAGGGCGACGGCGGACAGGGCGACGGCGGACAGACGCAGGGAGGCCAGACGGACGGCGGCACCACCCAGGGCAACCAGGGCGGCGCCACCACGGGCACCCAGGGCACGGACGGGGGCGCCACCGAGGGGCTGCGCCCGCCGCCGTCCGCGTTCCTGGAGTGACACGGCGGCCGGACCGGGCACGCCCCGGCGCGGCGGCCGGACCGGGGCACGCCCCGGCCGGTCAGTGGCCGGAGGTCGCCTTCAGCCCCACGACGGCGACCAGCAGCAGACAGATGAAGAAGATCCGGGCGGCGGTCACGGGCTCACCCAGCACCGCCATACCGAGCACGGCCGCACCGGCGGCCCCGATGCCCACCCACACCCCGTACGCCGTACCGATCGGCAGGGTCTTGGCAGCGTAGGACAGCAACACCATGCTGGCGACGATCCCGGCGCCCGTGAACACACTGGGCCACAGCCGGGTGAATCCCTCGGTGAACTTCATTCCGATCGACCAGCCGACTTCGAGCAGACCGGCGACGAGCAGCAGGATCCAGGCCATGAAGGCACCTCCGGGACGAGAGCGAACGGGGTGCGTCGTCTTGTCCTCAACCCGGTACGGCGCGTCTCGTCGGGGTACTCACCCACCGTAGCAAAGGGCGGTGTGCGGGGCCGGTGACCCTGGTCACCGGCCCCGCACACCGCCCGTCGTCGTCCTTGCCCTCCCCGTCAGGGACTCAGAGGTACAGCCCGGTGGAGTCCTCGGACCCCTCCAGCCGCTCGGCCGCCACGGCGTGCAGGTCGCGCTCGCGCATCAGCACGTACGTCGCCCCCCGCACCTCCACCTCGGCCCGGTCCTCGGGGTCGTACAGCACCCGGTCGCCGGGCTCGACACCCCGCACGTTCTGCCCGACCGCGACCACCTCGGCCCAGGCCAGCCGCTTGCCCACCGCGGCCGTCGCCGGGATGAGGATGCCGCCGCCCGAGCGGCGCTCGCCCTCCGGCAGGTCGGACTTCACGAGCACGCGGTCGTGCAGCATGCGGATGGGCAGCTTGTCGTGGGTGGTTTTCTCGCTCACGCCCTGAACCTACCCGCCCGCACCCGCCCCGCACGCCGGAGGGGTCGTCAGCGCTTGCGGCGCGCCGACACCACGATCAGGCCGACGACAGCGACCGCCAGCAGGGCCACGGGCACGATCCGCTCGACGCGCGGAGTCCCGTCCTCGTCGCGGAACCGGCTCGCCACGTCCGTCACCAGACGGTTCACCGACACGTAGGCCCGCCCGGCGGTGTGGTCGACCGTCGAGGCCACCTTGGCCTTCGCGTCCCCGATGATCGTCTTCGGGTGCATGCGCACGCCGATCTCGTCGAGCGTCTCGGCGAGCTGGTCGCGCCGGCGGACGATGTCCGCCTCGATCTGTGCGGGGGTCCTGGCTTCCGGCACCGCGCTGCCTCCGTCGTCGTGTGGTCTGTGGGCATGATCCGTCATGGACACTCTGTCAGCTTAGGCTCATGCCGTACCGATCCCCTCCCGAGGAGACTGTCTGACATGAGCGAGCGACTCCAGCCGGGCGACACCGCCCCCGCCTTCACCCTGCCCGACGCGGACGGCAACGAGGTCTCGCTCGCCGACCACAAGGGCCGCAAGGTGATCGTCTACTTCTACCCGGCCGCCCTGACGCCGGGCTGCACGAAGCAGGCCTGCGACTTCACGGACAACCTGGACGTCCTGGCGACGGCGGGCTACGACGTCATCGGCGTCTCCCCGGACAAGCCGGAGAAGCTGGCGAAGTTCCGCGACCAGGAACATCTGAAGGTGACCCTGGTCGGCGACCCGGAGAAGGCCGTCCTGACCGCGTACGGGGCCTTCGGCGAGAAGAAGCTGTACGGCAAGACGGTGACCGGGGTGATCCGCTCCACGGTGGTCGTGGGCGAGGAGGGCACGGTCGAGCACGCCTTCTACAACGTCAAGGCCACCGGCCACGTAGCCAAGATCATCAAGGACCTGGGCATCTGACCCGGCCCCTTCGCGCGACGGTGCGGCCCGCACCCCCCGGTGCGGGCCGCCGTACACCTGCGCCATGTGCGGGAACCCCGGCGAGTGGCGCGGCCGGCCGATCACGCTCCAGATCGACCACATCAGCGGAGACCGGCTGGACAACAGGCCCGAAAACCTCCGCTGCGCACTTCCCCAACTGCCACTCCCCGACTGATGCGTGGTGCCGCAAACGCCGCCCCAACCCTGTCGCCTCCCCAACCGCCGCGCCCGTAGACTGAGTGCGACCCAGGCGGGCCTAGTGTCCGAATTGGGGTCACATGTAGCGGTTGTGATGGAATGGCTAGACATGCTGGGTTTAGGTCCCAGTGGGGTAAAACCCGTGGGGGTTCGAATCCCCCCAACCGCACGTCTACGCCGAGGCCCCGTACGCAGTTGCGTACGGGGCCTCGGCGTACCGGGCGGCAGACCCGTCAGCCCAGGAGGGTGCGGACTTCCGGGATCAGGGCGCGGAAGGCCTGGCCGCGGTGGGAGATGGCGTTCTTCTCCGCCGGCGTCAGCTCCGCGCACGTGCGGGACTCGCCGAGGGGCTGGAGGACCGGGTCGTAGCCGAAGCCGCCCGTGCCCGCCGGGGTGTGGCGCAGGGTGCCGAGGAGGCGGCCCTCGACGACGCGCTCGGTGCCGTCCGGGAGGGCCAGGGCGGCCGCGCAGAAGAAGTGCGCGCCGCGGTGCTCGTCGCCGATGTCGCCGAGCTGGGCCAGCAGGAGCGCGAGGTTAGCGGCGTCGTCGCCGTGGGCGCCGGCCCAGCGGGCGGAGAAGATCCCGGGGGCGCCGTTCAGGACGTCCACGCACAGGCCGGAGTCGTCGGCGACGGCCGGCAGGCCGGTGGCCCGGGCCAGGGCGTGGGCCTTGAGGAGGGCGTTCTCGGCGAAGGTGACGCCGGTTTCCTTCACGTCCGGGATCTCGGGGTACGCGTCCGCGCCGACCAGCTCGTGCGGCAGGCCGGCGGCGGACAGGATCGCGCGGAGTTCGGTGACTTTGCCCGCGTTGCGGGTGGCGAGGACGAGGCGGCTGGGCGTGGAGGTCATGCCCGCCATTATTCCGGCCCGCGTGGCGGCGGCGGCCGGCCGCCCCCGCGCGGGCGGCCCGGCGGACCCGGGCCGGGAGCCGGGGGCCAAGGCCCCGCGCGGCCCGAGCCCGCGCCGCGGCCCCGCGCTTCCCGCCCCGGTCGCGTCAGCCGGGGGTGCAGACCTTGGAGAGTTCGCTCGCCGCGTCGGCGACGGGCTGGATGTCAGGGGTGGCGTCGCCGCCCTCGATCGAGGTGCGGACGTTCTTGACCGCCGTCTCCATCGAGTCGATGGCCTTGCCCAGGTCGGCGTTGTCCGTCTGGTCGCCGATCTTCTTGAGGTTGGCCTCGATCGCGTCGAGCGCGTTCTGGGCGTCCTGGGGGCTGTTGCCGGCCCGGGAGACCGCCTGCTGGAGGTCGTTCGCGCCGTCCGTGATGGCCACCGCCGTGCTGGCGCAGTCCATCGCCGTGGAGATGGCGTCGCAGGCGGAGAGGCCGGGTATGGCCAGGGCCGCGGCGAGGGCCACGGCGGCAATGCGGTGCTTCGGCTTGATCGGCTTCACTTCGGGGTCCCCCGGGAACTCGGATGCGTGGACGTACAGGGACGTTCATTTGACGTAGGTGGACATACGTGGACGTGGACGGGCGCACGGCTCTGACACCGTGCGCCCGTACCGGCGTAGACGCCGGGTCGCGCCCGGCGGTTGCCGCCTACAGTTCCAGCGCGCCGCGCTGGATGGCCTCGAGGTCCGCGCAGCCGCCGGCGGCGAGGTCGAGGAGGGCGTTCAGTTCCTTGCGGTCGAAGGGCTCGCCCTCGGCGGTGCCCTGGACCTCGACGAAGCGGCCGTCGCCGGTGCAGACCACGTTCATGTCGGTCTCGGCCCGCACGTCCTCCTCGTAACAGAGGTCGAGGAGGGGCTCGCCGTCGACGATGCCGACGCTGACGGCGGCGACGGTGCCGGTGAGCGGCTTGCGGCCGGCCTTGACCAGCTTCTTCTGCTGGCCCCAGGCGACGGCGTCCGCGAGGGCGACGTACGCGCCGGTGATGGCGGCGGTGCGGGTGCCGCCGTCGGCCTGGAGGACGTCGCAGTCCAGGACGATGGTGTTCTCGCCGAGCGCCTTGTAGTCGATGACGGCGCGCAGCGAGCGGCCGATCAGGCGGGAGATCTCGTGGGTTCGGCCGCCGATCTTGCCGCGTACGGATTCGCGGTCGCCGCGGGTGTTGGTGGAGCGGGGCAGCATCGAGTACTCGGAGGTGACCCAGCCTTCGCCGCTGCCCTTGCGCCAGCGCGGGACGCCTTCGGTGAAGGAGGCGGTGCAGAAGACCTTGGTGTCGCCGAAGGAGATGAGGACGGAGCCCTCGGCGTGCTTGCTCCATCCGCGTTCGATGGTGACCGGGCGGAGCTGTTCGGCGGTACGGCCGTCGATGCGAGACATGGCTCCGAGCCTAGTCCCTGCGGGGGAACGCGAGGACCCCGTCCCGGGGGCCGGGACGGGGTCTTCGGTGGTGCTGTGGTGGGTCCGGTCAGTGGGACCGGATCACATCATGTCCTCGATGTCGGCGGCGATCGGGTCGGCGTCGGTGCCGATGACGACCTGGATCGCGGTGCCCATCTTGACGACGCCGTGGGCGCCGGCGGCCTTGAGGGCGACCTCGTCGACGAGGCCGGGGTCCTTGACCTCGGTGCGGAGGCGGGTGATGCAGCCCTCGACCTCTTCGATGTTGTCGATACCGCCGAGCCCGGCGACGATCTTCTCAGCCTTGGTGGCCATGTGTTTCTCCCTGAGTGTGACGAAGAACGAGTCTCGGCGGCCAGTACGCGGAATCCGCCCGTGTGGCCCGCTTTGTCACGGTAACTCACGGTTGGCCCATCTTCACGGGCGCGTGTCCGGTCCCTGCCGAATGATGACGATCAGCAGCAACCTGTCCACAACTGGTCTACACCAGTGTGCCGCACGCGTCGCGGCTGCCAAAAACGAGCCGGTCAGGGAGGACGCCGATGAGTGCGAGCAGCGCCACAGGGGTGCCACAGCAGAAGTGGTGGAACGGCGTGTTCCAGGGACTCCAGAAGATGGGGCGGAGCCTGCAGCTGCCGATCGCCGTCCTGCCGGCGGCGGGCATCCTGAACCGGCTCGGCCAGGACGACGTGTTCGGCAAGGACGGCCTGGGCTGGAACGACGTCGCGAGGGTGATGGCGAGCGCGGGCGGCGCCCTGCTCAACGCCGACCTCGGCCTCCCCCTCCTCTTCTGCATCGGTGTCGCGATCGGGATGGCCAAGAAGGCGGACGGCTCCACGGCGCTCGCCGCGGTGGTGGGCTTCCTGGTCTACCGGAGCGTGCTGCGCGCCTTCCCCCTGGCCTGCCCCGACGGGACGAAGGACATCGGGGGCGGCTGCCTGGGCCCGGACGACACCTTCGCCGAGTACGCGTTCCAGAACCCGGGGGTCTTCGGCGGCATCATCATGGGCCTGCTGACGGCCTGGTTCTGGCAGCGCTTCCACCGGGTGAAGCTGGTCGACTGGCTGGGCTTCTTCAACGGCCGCCGGCTGGTGCCGATCATCATGACCTTCGTCGCGATCGCGTTCGCGGTGCTGTGCCTGTGGGTCTGGCCGCCGATCGGCGGCGCGCTGGAGAGCTTCTCGGACTGGCTGGTGGGCCTGGGTTCGTGGGGCGCCGGGATCTTCGGCATCGCGAACCGCGCGCTGCTCGTCATCGGACTGCACCAGTTCCTGAACGTGCCGGTCTGGTTCCAGTTCGGCAGCTTCACCAAGCCGGACGGGCAGGTCGTGCACGGCGACATCCCGATGTTCCTGGCGGGCGACCCGAACGCCGGGCAGTTCCTCTCCGGCTTCTTCCCCATCATGATGTTCGCCCTCCCGGCTGCGGCCCTGGCCATCACGCACTGCGCCAAGCCGCGGCGGCGCAAGGAGGTCGGCGGACTCATGCTGTCGGTCGGCCTGACCTCGTTCGTCACCGGGATCACGGAACCGCTGGAGTACTCGTTCCTCTTCGTGGCGCCGCTGCTGTACGTGATCCACGCGGTGCTGACGGGCGTGTCGATGGCGGTGACCTGGGCGCTGGGCGTGCACGACGGCTTCAGCTTCTCCGCCGGCCTGATCGACTACGTCATCAACTGGAGCCTCGCCACGAAGCCCTGGATGATCATCCCGATCGGCCTGTGCTTCGCGGTCGTCTACTACGCGGTGTTCCGCTTCGCGATCACGAAGTTCGACATCCCGACCCCGGGCCGGGAGCCGGACGAGGAGATCGAGGCGATGGAGTCGGAGACCACCCGGGCGTAGCCGAGCCGTGATGTAGCCGCGAACGACTCCCGCCGGGCCTTCGGTCCCGGCGGTGCGGGCCCTCGGATCCCAGGATCCGGGGGCCTTCGCCCTGCCCGGAGGACCGGGGTTCCGGATGCGCGGCCCGTTCGGGCCGGATGTGGCGCAGACCACAGGAAATTGAAGGTTCCTTATCTAACCCTCACCGTGTTACAACTGGTCTACACCACTTATTGGTGTAGACCATGCGGGCTTGTCCGGCCCCTGCGGTCCACCTTTCTGAGACGTCGCCATCTCCAGTTTCCTTGTCCCCTGGCGGCGCCTTGCCCACTGGAGGAACCACATGTCCACAGCGACCGCTGCGGAAAACAAGAAGGGCGCTGGCGTGATGGCCGTCATGCAGCGCATCGGCCGGAGCCTCATGCTCCCCGTTGCCGTGCTGCCTGCCGGCGCGCTCCTGCTCCGCCTGGGCGCCGACGACATGCTCGGCGACAAGGACGTGTTCCCGACCTTCATCCTGAAGATCGCCGGATACATGGCCGCCGGTGGTGGCGCGATCCTCGACAACATGGCGCTGCTGTTCGCCGTCGGCATCGCGATCGGCTTCGCCAAGAAGTCCGACGGTTCCACGGCACTGGCCGCCGTCACCGGTTACCTGGTCTTCCAGAAGGTCCTCGCCACCTTCACCGACAGCAACCTGCCCCAGGTCGCCAAGGTCGTCGGCGGCAAGATCGTCAACGTCGACGCCCCGGTCAACGCCGGTGTGCTCGGCGGTGTCGTGATGGGCATCATCACCGCGCTGCTCTACCAGAAGTTCTACCGGACCAAGCTGCCGGACTGGGCGGGCTTCTTCGGCGGCCGCCGCCTCGTCCCGATCCTCTCCGCCCTCGCGGGTCTGCTCACCGGCATCGTCTTCGGTCTGATCTGGCCGGTCCTCGGCACGGGCCTGCACAACTTCGGTGAGTGGCTGACCGGTTCGGGCGCCGTCGGCGCCGGCATCTTCGGTGTCGCCAACCGCGCGCTCATCCCGATCGGCATGCACCACCTGCTGAACTCCTTCCCGTGGTTCCAGGCCGGTTCGTACGACACCGCCAACGGCGCCGTCCACGGTGACATCGCCCGCTTCCTCGCCGGTGACCCCTCCGCCGGACAGTTCATGACCGGCTTCTTCCCGATCATGATGTTCGCCCTCCCGGCGGCCTGCCTCGCGATCGTCCACTGCGCCCGCCCCGAACGCCGCAAGGTCGTCGGCGGCATGATGTTCTCGCTCGCCCTCACCTCCTTCGTGACCGGTGTGACCGAGCCCATCGAGTTCACCTTCATGTTCATCGCCCCGGTGCTCTACGCGATCCACGCGGTCCTCACCGGTGTCTCCCTGGCCCTGACCTGGGCCCTGGGGATGCGCGACGGCTTCGGCTTCTCCGCCGGCCTCGTCGACTTCGCCCTCAACCTGGGCATCGCCGAGAAGCCCTGGATGCTGGCGGGCGTCGGCCTCTGCTTCGCGGTGGTCTACTACTTCGTCTTCCGCTTCGCGATCACCAAGTTCAACCTCCCCACCCCGGGCCGCGAGTCCGACGAGGAGCTCGCCGAGCTGGCGAAGGCCGAGGCCAAGTAAGCCCCGGCCCGACCTGCCGCACGCGGCCTTGACCGAAGCCCCTGCCTTTCCCTACGAAAGGCAGGGGCTTCGGCCTGCCCGCGCTCCCCGGCGTGGACGGCATGACTCCCCCGCACAGCCCCGCATCATCGGCCGGCCCGTCGGCGTGAACCTGGAGCCGGGCGACGTGCCGGAGATCCGGCGCGCGAAGCCCGAGTACGCCAAGCGGCTCGTCGACATGGGCGCGGCCCTCCTGTGCATCACGGCGAACCCGGGCACGGGCGGCTCGTACGAGGCCATGGCCCGGGTCCCCGACGAGCTGCGCCGGTGGCTGGCCGACGACGCGGCCCTCTGGTCGGGGAAGACGCACCACGCCGGGCACCCGGAGCGGATCACCACTGCGCGGCTGACGGCGCTGGTCGACGCGGGCGCGGACGGCGTGGTCATGCCGCTGCCGGGGGGTGACGCCGCCACACCTGGAACCGGATGGCGCTCGGCGGCCGGCGCGCCCGGCCCGCGGCCGACCGGGACGCGGCGGCTTAGAGGCGGTCCGGTGGCGGTCCGTCGGCGGCTCAGACCTCGTAGACGGCGCCCGCGTGGGCCAGGTCGACGCGGCCGCCGTAGACCGCGCGGGCGTCGGCGAGGTTGCGCTCGGCGTCCGTCCACGGCGGGATGTGCGTGAGCACGAGCCGGCCGACGTCGCCGCCGCGGGCGTACTCGCCGGCCTCGCGGCCGTTGAGGTGCAGGTCCGGGACGTCCTCCTTGCCGTGGGTGAAGGACGCCTCGCAGAGGAACAGGTCGGCGCCCTTGGCGAGCAGGCCCAGCTCGGGGCAGGCGCCGGTGTCGCCGGAGTACGTGAGCGAGCGGCCGCCGTGCTCGACGCGGATGCCGTACGACTCGACCGGGTGGCTGACCCGCTCGGTGCGCACCCGGAAGGGGCCGATGTCGAAGGTGCCGGACTTCAGGGTGCGGAAGTCGAAGACCTCGCTCATGGAGCGCTCGTCGGGAACGTCGTCGTAGGCGGTGGTCAGGCGCCTCTCGGTGCCCTCGGGGCCGTAGACGGGCAGCGCGGGGCAGCGCCCGCCCTCGTGCCGGTAGAAACGGGCGACGAAGTACGCGCACATGTCGATGCAGTGGTCGGCGTGCAGGTGGCTCAGGAAGATCGCGTCGAGGTCGTAGAGACCGCAGTGGCGCTGGAGTTCGCCGAGGGCGCCGTTGCCCATGTCGAGGAGCAGCCGGAAGCCCTCGGCCTCGACGAGGTAGCTCGAACAGGCCGATTCCGCAGACGGGAACGAGCCCGAACAGCCGACGACGGTGAGCTTCATGGAGCGTGAACCTCCGTGGACGGTCCGTGGACGGAATGCGGGCCGTGCGTGGGTCGAGCGTAAGGCGCGGAACGTCGGGTCGCTCCTCCGCGGCAGGCCGTTGTGGGGGGAATCACCTGCGCTGTCACCCGGGGGAGCGACGGTGGGTACGGGCGTTGCCGAGGCCGGGTGTTCCCTGCCGTGCCGGGGCATTCCCACACGGCTACGGTCGAAACATGGACACCTCCTGGTGGCCCCCGGTGGCCGCGGTCGTGGCCGTCGCGCTGGTGGTGCTGGTCGCCGGAGGACGGCTGGGACTCCCCCGCCGGGCCCCGCCCGCACGGGGGACGGGTCCGCCGCCGCGGCCGCGGGCGGGCGAGCTGTGGCGCCTGGCCGACGGCCGGCTGTGCCTGGTGCTGCTGTCGGCGGGGCGGGCACGGGGCCACCGGGCGCGGGTCGCGTGGATCACGGGTAAGTACGACGACCGGCGCGCCGGGGTGATCCCGCTGCCGCCGGGAACCGTGGGGGCGCAGGGCCGGGCGGGTTACCTGGAGGCGGACCGGCCGGCGGAGGTGTCGGTGTGGGAGTTCCGCGAACGGGCGGGGGTGCTGGACCCGACGGTGTGGGACGAGGTGAAGGGACTGGGAGGCGGCCGGTGATCCGCGTACGGGGGCTGTACGACCCGGCGGACCGGGCCGGGGCCACACATCCAACCCCGCCGGCGTTTGAGGCGCGGGGTCCGGGGCGCAGCCCGGGGGGTTTGAGCCCCGCCGGCGTTTGAGGCGCGGGGTCCGGGGCGCAGCCCCGGGGCTTGGGCCCCGCCTCCGTCAAGAGCGGACCAGGGTCCGGGCAACGCGCGGGGGCCTGGGGGAGCCGGGCCGGGTCCGGGCAGCGCCCGGGGCGGCGGGGGCACCGGGGGTGCCGTCAGGCCACCGCCCCGCACCGACCGCCCGGCCCGCCGCGAGGCGCACCGCACCGCACCGCCCGGCCCGCCGCGGGGCGGGGGCCAAGGGGCCCGGGCCGTCAGGCCCAGAGCTGGCCCTGGAGGGCCTCGATGGCCTCCTCCGTCGTCGCCGCCGTGTACACGCCCGTGGACAGGTACTTCCAGCCCCCGTCGGCCACGACGAACACGATGTCCGCCGTCTCGCCCGCGGCCGCCGCCTTGCGGCCGACGCCGATCGCCGCGTGCAGGGCCGCGCCCGTGGAGACGCCCGCGAAGATGCCCTCCTGCTGGAGCAGTTCCCGGGCGCGGGTCACGGCGTCCGCCGAGCCCACCGAGAAGCGGGTGGTCAGCACGGAGGCGTCGTACAGCTCCGGGACGAAGCCCTCGTCGAGGTTCCGCAGGCCGTACACGAGGTCGTCGTACCGCGGCTCGGCCGCGACGATCTTGACGCCCTCGACGTGTTCGCGCAGGTAGCGGCCGACGCCCATCAGCGTGCCGGTCGTGCCCAGGCCCGCCACGAAGTGGGTGATCGACGGGAGGTCGGCGAGGATCTCCGGGCCGGTCGTGGCGTAGTGCGCGCCCGCGTTGTCCGGGTTGCCGTACTGGTAGAGCATCACCCAGTCCGGGTGCTCCGCCGCCAGTTCCTTGGCCACCCGGACCGCGGTGTTCGACCCGCCCGCCGCGGGCGACGGGATGATCTCGGCTCCCCACATGCTGAGAAGGTCCCGGCGCTCCTGCGAGGTGTTCTCCGGCATCACGCAGACGATGCGGTAGCCCTTGAGCTTGGCCGCCATCGCCAGGGAGATGCCGGTGTTGCCCGAGGTGGGCTCCAGGATCGTGCAGCCGGGGTACAGCCGGCCGTCCTTCTCGGCCTGCTCGACCATGTGGAGCGCGGGGCGGTCCTTGATCGAGCCGGTCGGGTTGCGGTCCTCCAGCTTGGCCCAGATGCGCACCTCGTCCGAGGGCGACAGCCGGGGCAGCAGGACCAGCGGCGTGTTGCCGACCGCGGCCAGCGGGGAGTCGTAGCGCATTACTTCGATCCGCCGGCCACGGCCGGGAGGATGGTGACGCTGTCGCCGTCCTTGAGCGCGGTCGAGATGCCGTCCAGGAAGCGGACGTCCTCGTCGTTGAGGTAGACGTTCACGAAGCGGCGCAGCTTGCCGCCGTCGATGATGCGCTCCTCGATGCCCTTGTGGCGGGTCTCCAGGTCGGAGAACAGCTCGGACAGGGTCGCGCCCTGGCCCGACACGGCCTTCTCGCCGTCGGTGTAGGTGCGGAGGATGGTCGGGATGCGGACCTCGATGGCCATGGCGGGCTCCTGTGTCGTGAGGATCTGGGGGGTCGTGCGAGGGCGTGGGGCGGCGATGCTGGGCGCGCGGTTCTCGTGCCCCCGCGCGACGGGGCGGTGTGGTGCTCAGGCAGCAGGACAGATGGCACTGGCGAGGCGGCACAGGTCGACGTGCAGCCGCGCCACGAGCAGCAGCCTGCCGGGCGTCTCGATGCTCACGTCGTGGGAAACCATGCGGTCATGTTAACGATTCCCGACCGGCGGTTTGGAGTGTGATCCCGCATCGTGGACGCCAGCCGCTCACATACTGGTCAGTAGGCCGCTACGACCTGCACTTCCTCTTCGGTGATCACTCCGTCGACGATGCGGTACGAGCGGAACTGGAACTCCCCGAGGCCGTCCTCGTCCGCCGTCGAGACCAGGACGTAGTGGGCGCCGGGCTCGTTCGCGTACGTGACGTCGGTGCGCGAGGGGTAGGCCTCGGTCGCGGTGTGCGAGTGGTAGACGATCACCGGCTCCTCGTCGCGGTCGTCCAGCTCGCGGTAGAGCTTCAGCAGGTCCTTCGAGTCGAACTCGTAGAACGTGGGCGAGCGGGCCGCGTTGAGCATCGGGACGAACCGCTCGGGGCGGTCGGTGCCGGCCGGCCCGGCCACGACGCCGCAGGCCTCGTCGGGGTGGTCCTGGCGGGCGTGCCCGACGATCTGGTCGTAGAGGGCCTGGGTGAGGGTCAGCATGAGCGACAGGATAAGCAGACGGGCCCTCCCGTACCGAGGGGCGGTACGGGAGGGCCCGAATGATGGACACACCGCCCTGGGGGCGGGGTGTCGGGGCCGTGGGGGGCCGGCGCGGGCGGGGGGGGGGGCCCCCCCCGCCCCGGGGGGGGGGGGGCGGGCGGGGGGGGGGCGGGGGGGGGGGGGGGTAGAGTAAAAAAAAAAAAAAACAACCAAAAAAAAAC
>NZ_JBHXQN010000004.1:0-109862 GCF_042717785.1 Streptomyces sp. NPDC058619 | reverse complement strand
TTGCATACGCTGCCGGGCCCCCCCGTACCGGGGGGGGGTCGGGGTGGCCCCTAATGTGCCACCCCCCCCCGGGGGGGGGGGGGGGGGGGGCGGGGGGCCCGGGCCGGGGCGGGCGGCCGGGACCCCACGGTCGGCGGTGCGGCTACGAGGACGGGGAGGACTCCGAGGACTGGGAGGACTCCGAGGACTGCGAGACCTTGTTGAACGCGGCGCCCTGCGGGTTGCGGGACTTCAGGACCAGGTAGGAGACGCCGAGGAGCAGGCCCCACAGCGGGGCGCAGTACAGCGAGACCCGGGAGTCCTTGTCGACGCCCATCATCACGATGACCATGCCGATGAACAGCAGGGCGAACCAGCTGGTCCACGGGGCGCCGGGGGCGCGGAAGCTCGACTTGGGCAGCTCGCCGCGGTCGGACTTGGCGCGGTACTTGATCTGGCAGACCAGGATCATGATCCAGGCCCACATGCCGGAGATGGTGGCGAAGGAGACGACGTAGTCGAAGGCCTTGCCCGGCGCGACGTAGTTGATCCAGACGCCCACCAGCATCAGCGAAGCGGAGAAGGTGGTGCCGATGAGCGGGGTGCCGCTCTTGGTGAGCCTGGTGAAGACCTTCGGGCCCTGGCCGTTCTGCGCGAGGTCGCGCAGCATGCGGCCGGTGGAGTACATGCCCGAGTTGCAGGACGACAGGGCCGCGGTCAGGACGACGAAGTTGACGATCGCGGCGCCGACGCCGAGGCCCATGCGCTCGAAGGCGGCGACGAAGGGTGAGACACCGGGCTGGAAGTGCGTCCACGGGACGACCGACAGGATCATGATCAGCGCGCCGACGTAGAAGACGGCGATCCGCCACGGCACGGTGTTGATGGCCTTGGGGAGGGTCTTCTCCGGGTCCTTGGACTCGCCGGCGGTGACGCCGACCAGCTCGACCGCGAGGAAGGCGAACATCACGATCTGCAGGGTCATCAGCGTGCCGCCGATGCCCTTGGGGAAGAACCCGCCGTCGTTCCAGAGGTTGGAGACGGACGCGGTCGCGGCGGCGTCGGAGAAGCCGATGGTGAGGATGCCGGCGCAGATCAGGATCATGCCGACGATGGCGGTGACCTTGATCATGGAGAACCAGAACTCGAGCTCGCCGAAGAGCTTCACGGAGATCAGGTTGGCGCCGTAGAGGATGACCGTGAAGATCAGCGCGTAGGCCCATTGCGGGAAGCTGTCGTGGGTCCAGTACGACATGTACTTCGCGGCCGCGGTGACCTCGGTGATGCCGGTGACCACCCAGAACAGCCAGTACGTCCAGCCGGTGGCGTACCCCCAGAACGGGCCCAGGAACTCGCGGGCGTAGTCCGAGAAGGAACCGGAGACGGGGCGGTACATGAGCAGCTCGCCCAGGGCCCGCATGATGAAGAAGATGACCAGGCCCGCGATCGCGTAGGCCAGGATCAGGCTCGGGCCGGCCTTGGAGATGGCCTTGCCCGCTCCCAGGAACAGGCCGGTGCCGATGGCACCGCCGATCGCGATCATCTGGATCTGGCGGGCCCCGAGCGCGCGGTGGTAACCCTCGCCGTCGCCCTCGCCCCGCGTGCCCTCGCCGGGCGTCTTGCCGTGCTGCTCGACCTGCACAGAGGTCATGTCTGGTGCGCCTTTCTCCACGCCGACCCGCGCCCTCTACAGGCTGCGGATCGGGTCCTCGATCCCCCCGGATACGGATGGAGTTGCACGCCGGCGGTCCGCCGGTTCAAGCAGGCCGGGGGACATGGGTGGCGTCCCGTCGGCGGTCGTGAAGATTTATCACGGGCTTACGGGTGATCGAGGCAGGTGGATGTGACACGGGCCACGGTAAATTCAGGACATGGACCCCGAAACGCGTCAGATCACCGCATCACGGTGATCTGATCGTTATCCGGATTTGAGCGTCCGCTGAGCGAACGCCGCCCCTTCTTGAGGATCTTCTGAGGGTCTCCGGAGGCCGCGGGGAGCCCGACGCCTCAGAGGGTTTCGATGAGAGTCTCCTGGAGCCCGCCGAGCCAGAGGTACGCCATCACCATCGGCTTGCGCGGATCGTCGTCCGGCAGCCGGAACAGCACGGCGCTCTCGTCGTCCTCGGTGATGTCCAGGCGGGCCGCGATCGTCAGGCGCAGGTCGTTGAGCGCGCCGAGCCAGCGCAGCGGCAGCTCCCCCTCCAGCTCCAGGACCGCCGCCCCGTCGCCGGCCGGGGTGAGCCCGTCCAGGCTGCGGACGACGGCGAGCGCGTCCTCGCGCTTGCGGGCGCGCAGGTCGTTCTCGGTGAAGCGGCGGAACTCCGCCGCCCGGGCCGTCAGCTCGGCCGCGTCCACGCCCGCCTCGGCGGCTCCGCCGGGAGCCCCGTACGCGTCGGGGAACAGCCGGGCCAGCGCCGGGTCGGACGGGGGCTCCGAGGGGCCCTCGGCGAAGAGCGCGGCGAGCGGGTCGGCGTCCTCGGCGGGCTCCGGGGCGCCGGGGCCGATCAGCTCCAGCAGCTGGACGGCGAGCGAGCGCAGGATGGAGATCTCGATCTCGTCCAGCGCGATGGCGGCCCCGCCGCCCTCGCGGGTCTCGAACGTTCCCCCCATCAGCCGCGGTCCTGCGTCAGGGTCGCCCACAGGCCGTAGCCGTGCATGGCCTGCACGTCGCGCTCCATTTCCTCGCGGGTGCCGCTGGAGACGACCGCCCGCCCCTTGTGGTGGACGTCCAGCATCAGCTTGTGCGCCTTGTCCTTGGAGTAGGCGAAGTACGCCTGGAACACGTAGGCCACGTAGCTCATGAGGTTGACCGGGTCGTTGTGCACCAGGGTCACCCAGGGGACGTCGGGTTCCGGGACCGCGAAGGTCTCTTCGGCCGATTCGGTGCGTTCGATCTCTACAGGAGCAACACTCACTCGTCCCATGCTGCCACTGCCGGGGGCCCGTCGCACAAACGGGCCATACATCTCGTCACTTTGACGAAATGTGCGCTAGCATCCCAGCCATGAACCCTGCGGACCTGGGCCTGCCGGTGGACGTGCCGTCGACAGCGCTCTTCACGGACCATTACGAGCTCACGATGCTGCAGGCCGCCCTGGCGAACGGCACCGCCGACCGCCGCTCGGTCTTCGAGGTATTCACCCGGCGGCTGCCCGAGGGGCGCCGCTACGGGGTCGTCGCGGGCACCGGCCGGGTGCTGGACGCGGTGGAGAACTTCCGCTTCGACGGCGCCGTGCTGGAGTTCCTGCGCGAGCGGGCCGTCGTCGACATGCGGACGCTCGACTGGCTGGCCTCCTACCGCTTCTCCGGCGACATCTGGGGCTACCCCGAGGGCGAGGTGTACTTCCCCGGCTCCCCCGTCCTGCGCGTCGAGGGCAGCTTCGCCGAGTGCGTGCTGCTGGAGACCGTGATCCTGTCGATCCTGAACCACGACTCGGCGATCGCCGCCGCCGCCTCCCGGATGTCCTCGGCGGCGGGCGCGCGCCCGCTGATCGAGATGGGCGCGCGGCGCACGCACGAACTGGCGGCGGTGGCCGCGGCGCGGGCCGCGTACGTGGGCGGCTTCACCTCCACCTCGGACCTGGCGGCCGGCTTCCGGTACGGCATCCCCACCGTCGGCACCAGCGCCCACGCCTTCACCCTGGTCCACGACAGCGAGCGCGACGCGTTCACCGCGCAGGTCGCCTCGCTGGGCCGGGGCACGACGCTGCTGGTGGACACCTACGACGTCGCCGAGGCCGTCCGCACGGCCGTCGACATCGCCGGGACCGACCTCGGCGCGGTGCGCATCGACTCCGGCGACCTGTTGCTGGTGGCCCACCGGGTCCGCCAGCAGCTGGACGAGCTGGGGGCGACCGCGACGAAGATCGTGGTCACCTCGGACCTGGACGAGTACGCCATCGCCTCGCTGGCGGCGGCGCCGGTGGACGCGTACGGGGTCGGCACGCAGCTGGTGACGGGCAGCGGGCACCCCACGTGCTCGATGGTCTACAAGCTGGTGGCGCGGGCGACCTCGGCGGACCCGAAGGCGGCCCTGGCCCCGGTGGCGAAGAAGTCCTCGGGCGGCAAGACTTCGCTGGGCGGCCGCAAGTGGGCGGCCCGCCGGGTCGACGCCGAGGGCATCGCCGAGGCGGAGGTCGTGGGCCTCGGCCCGGTCCCGGCGGCGCTGGCCGGCCACCAGCTGTTGACGCAGCTGGTCAAGGCGGGCGAGGTGGTCGCGCGGGAGCCGCTGGAGAGCGCCCGCGACCGGCACCGCACGGTCCTGGCCGGCCTGCCGCTGTCCGCGACGCAGCTCTCGCGGGGCGAGGCCGTGCTCCCCACCGAGTACGTCTGACCCGGCCGAGTACGTCTGACCCCGCCGCGTACGTCTGACCCCGCGCCCGGGCCGGGGCCCGGCCGGCCGGGTCGGGGCCCCGGTTTCGGGAAGGGGCGGGGCGGGGGAGGAGCCTTCGCAGGCCCCGTCCCCGCACACCACCACGAACCGAAGGGCACGCGCCATGCACCGCGCACTGATCGTCGTCGACGTCCAGAACGACTTCTGCGAAGGCGGCAGCCTCGCGGTCACCGGCGGGGCCGACGTCGCCGCCGCCGTCACCGAGCTGATAGGCCAGGCCACGCCCGGGTACCGGCACGTCGTCGCCACCCGCGACCACCACATCGACCCCGGCGCCCACTTCGCGCACCCCCCGGCGCAGCCCGATTTCGAGACGTCCTGGCCCGTCCACTGCGTCGCCGGGACCGAGGGCGTCGGCTTCCACGCGAACTTCGCGCCCGCCGTGGCGTCCGGGGCCGTCGCCGCCGTCTTCGACAAGGGCGCCTACGAGGCCGCCTACAGCGGGTTCGAGGGGGCCGACGAGAACGGGCTGACGCTCGACCGGTGGCTGCGGGACCGGAACGTGACCGAGGTCGACGTGGTCGGGATCGCCACCGACCACTGCGTGAAGGCCACCGCCCTCGACGCGGCCCGCGCCGGCTTCACCACCCGCGTCCTGCTCGACCTGACGGCCGCCGTCGCCCCGCACACCACCGCCCGCGCCCTGGACGAGCTCCGCGCGGCCGGGGTGGAGCTGGTAGGCGGCTGACCCCGGCCGGGAGCCGGGGCCGCCCGCCACCCCCTAGCGCCCCAGAAGGGCCCGGATCGGGTGCCAGAGCTCCTCCGCCACGTCGGGGGCACAGCGCCACAGCAGGCCGTCCGGGTGGTGCAGGACGGCCGTGACCTCGTCCGGGGTCGGGGGCTGGGCGTTGCCCCGCAGGTACACCGCGCGCATTCCGAGGTTCCGCAGCCTGGTCAGGGCGCGGGCCCGGTTCGCGGCGTGCACCAGCACGCGGACGCTTCCGCTGTCGCCGCCGTCGCCGGATGACGGCCTCGGCAGCGTGAGCGCGACCACCACGCTGCCGCCTGGCAATCTGACGAAACCTCCACCGGGCATGATCTTCAGCTCCCCCGTCAATAAGAAATCTCAGCCCGTGCATCTAAACGCGATCGGCCGCCGCCCGCTAGAGGGCGACGGCCGATCATGCTTTGACCTGCGATTTTGCCGAGAAACTACTTGGAGGGGGCGACTTCGACCGTCATCTGGAGACCGTCGTAGGCCTCCTTGAGGATCTTGATCTTCGTGTTGGTGTCAGTGACCTTCACGGAGCCGGTCGGGTTCTCGTCGTAGTAGTACTTGCCCTTGCGGTCGTCGAAGACCAGGTTCGTGGGCTTCGGCTTGACGAAGAGCTCCTCGCCGTTCTTGTGCAGCGTGAACGCGTCCGTCGAGTAGGCGCTGAACGTCGCGTCGTACGGCTGGATCTTGTTCCGCAGCAGCGTGCCGTCGGCCCACTTCATGGGCTTGGCGTTGGCGTCGATCGGAAGGATCAGACCCTGGCCCGGGTGCTGGCTGGTGTTGTTGTCCTTCTGGGAGGTGTCCCACTGCCAGATCAGCAGACCGTCCTGGTACGGGTAGTGCTCGACCCAGTCCGGACGGGTGTTGCCGAAGCCGAAGTTGTACGGGCCCACCTTGAGGGTGGAGTCGTACGACACGTAGCGGCGGTTCTCGGCCAGGTAGTACTGCGCGTACTCCTTGGTGAAGCCGGCGCCGATGCGGGAGAAGCCCTTGCCGGTCCAGCCGTTGTCGCCGTTCTCGGCGCCGTCGGCGAAGACGGTGGAGCCGTCCGCGGTGATGTTGACGGCGTCGGCGGTGAAGCCCTTGCCGCCCGCGCCGCCGTCCGTCTGGTAGCGGAAGCGGAGGTCGGCCTTCTTGCCCGCGTAGGCGTCGAGCGGGAAGTTCAGCGACTTCCAGGCACCCGAGACACCGGTCAGCGAGGGGCTGCCGCCCGCGTCGGCCGGGAGGGCCACGCCGTCGGCCGTGCCCGCGAGGGCGGTCCAGTTGGCGCCGCCGTCGGTGGACACCTCGGTGTAGAGGTAGTCGTACTCGGCCTCGATGTCCCACCAGCCCTTCAGGGACAGGGCGGCGGACTTCTTGCCCGTCAGGTCGACCGAGCGGGTGAGGGTGTTTTTGAGGTCGTCACCCATGTTGCTCCACCACTGCGAGGAACCCTCGGCGGGAGCGACGACGTCGGTCTGGACCTTCTTCTTGGGCAGCTCGACGACCAGCGCCTGCTTGTCCTTGGTGTTGTACGCGGAGACGCCCAGCTTGTGGGTGGACTTCGTCGCGGCCTTCGCCTTGTCGTAGTTCAGCCAGCCCAGCTGGAGCTTGTCCCAGGCGGTCATGTCGCCCGGGAGGTCGCCTATGGAGTCCTTGCCCTTGCCGAGCCAGGAGCCCGCCGACATCAGGGACCAGAAGCCGACGCCGTTCTCGCCGCCACCGGAGGTGTCGTAGAGGTCCGGCAGGCCCAGGTCGTGGCCGTACTCGTGCGCGAAGACGCCGAGGCCGCCGTTCTCCGGCTGCATCGTGTAGTCGCCGACCCAGATGCCGGTGTCACCGATCTGGGTACCGCCGGCCTTGTTGTTCGCCGGGCCGGTCTTGCCCGCGCTGGTGCCGTACGCGTACCAGCGGTGGGCCCACAGCGCGGTGGTGCCCTGCACGCCGCCGCCGGCCGACTCGTCCTCGCCCGCGTGGACGATCTGGAAGTGGTCGATGTAGCCGTCGGGCTCGTTGAAGTTGCCGTCGCCGTCGAAGTCGTAACGGTCCCAGAGGTCGTACTGGGCCAGCTGCGCCTTGATCTGCGCGTCGGTCTTCCCGGCCTTCTTCTGGGCCTCCGTCCACGCGAGGACGCCGTCCTTGACGGTGTCCCACACGTTGGAGCAGTTGGTCTGGCCGCAGTAGTTGGAACCGTAACGGGCCTCGTTGTACGGGACCTTCACCCAGTCGGAGACCTCGCCCTCGACCGAGTAACGGCCCGAGGAGGTCTTCTCGTAGTAGGTCTTCAGCGAGTCCTTGCCCTTGCCGGTACCGAAGTACAGGTCCTGGAAGTAGCTGCGGCTGAAGTCCGCGCGCCAGGCGGTGCTGTTGTCCAGCTTCCGGTCCGGCTGGGCGATCGTGTTGTGCATGGGACCGGGGGTGCCGCCGTACTTGGGCGCCTCGGGCTTGGGGCCCGGGCCGTCCGGGTCGTGCATGGTCGTGTTGTCGACCTGGTCGCCGAACTCCACGAGGATCGTGAAGATCTTGTCGGTCTTCTCCCGGCCGAGCTCGACGTACTTCTTCTCGTCGAGCTTGACGACCTTGGAGGCGCCGCGCTGCTCGACGTCCTTCTTGCCGGTCAGCACCTGGTCCAGGGCGGCCTTGCGCTGCTGCGCCTGCTGCTCGCTGAACGGGCCCTTGAGGTTGTGCTCGGCCACCTTGGCCGGGGCGGTCGGGTCCTGCCGGTCGGCGGCCGGAGCGGCGGCCGGGCTGGGATCGGCCTGGGCGGCGCTCACGCTGAAGAAGGTGACGCTGGTCGCGCAGGCGGCCATGGTCACGGTGACGGCAGCGGCGCGCAGCGCGCGTCGTCTGACGGAGTTGCTGGTCACTTGATGTCGTTCCCCTCCCGCGGCCGCGACGTAGGTCGGAACTTCTCCATAGGAGCGGGGGGTTCCGCGCGGCGCGCGTCTCAAGTGACGACATTTGACCGGAGAGACGCGAGAAAAGACAGTCCTTGACTTGTTCGTTACAACTGCACTATGCGGGCAATGAGTTCCGCTATTCGGACGTTCCACAGCCATACGGGGCGAAGGGTGCTTCCCGACGGCACATCCGTCCGATTCAAGCCAGTTTTACGCCCAGTTCAGGCCGCGTCGGGGCATGGGAAATGAACCCGTGCGCCCCCCGTGCTCCGGCACCGTGGGTTAGGTCACGCTTACTGGCGGTTCCCCACGGGCATCTCCCGTCGTAGAGTCACTTGACGCGCGACCTTGTTGAGCCGACTCCCCCTCCCCTCACTGAGGACGGATATCGCCATGCCGCGTCCGACTGCCGCACAGCTGGCCTACGGGTCCGCCACCGTCATCGTGTCGACGATCGCCATGCTGCTGCTCTCGCAGACCAGCACGGGGCTCGGGGTGGGTGTCGTCTCCGCGGCCGCCCTCGCCCTGGGCCTGCTCGTCGCACTCACCGTGCCCGTACCGAAACGCCGCGGCCGCCACACGGTCCGTACGGCGCCGGGCGCCCGGGTACCCGAGCACAGGACGGCGGCGTCCGAACACCCCGTGCACCACTGAGGGTTGCCGCATCCGGCCGGCGCGCGACGCGCCGCAGGCGGCCTCCCCGGAGGGAGACCGCCCGCTTCGTGCTGCGCGCCGTGGCGCTGCCGCCGTCGTACCGGTCGTCCTACGCGGACCTGACCACCACGGTCTTGGCGACCTTGTCGTGCAGGCCCTGCTTGTACGGCTTGTCCACGAGGACCGAGATGATCAGCGCGATCGGCCACAGGCAGAAGCAGCAGATCAGCGTGGGCAGCCACAGCACGGCGGCGCGGCTCAGCGCCGGGCCGGACTGGGGGACGCTGCCGTCGTTGAGCATCGCGACGCGCAGGCCCATCGCCTTCTTGCCGATCGTCTGGCCGTTCTTCTTGGTGAAGAACCAGTCGTAGCCGACGTAGGCGAGGATCGAGATCAGCGTCATGATCAGGCCGCCGCCGCTGTACGACTTGGTGATGACCTCGGAGATGTCCTCGCCCTGGTCCGTCTCGACGGTGTAGCGGTTCGTGCCGATCGCCAGCTGGATCAGGAACAGCGGGATCGCCACGATGACCACGTCGATGATGCGGGCGGCGAGCCGCTTGCCGATGTCGGCGAGCGGGGGCATCCCGGCGAGCGGATCGGGCATGCCGTGGCCGCCGCCTCCGCCGTAGGGATCGCCGCCTCCGTACGGCGGGGGCGGGGGCGGATATCCCCCGCCGCCGCCCGGGCCTCCGTCGGGCGGTGAGCCGTACGGCGAACCGCCCGACGGAGGCGTCGGTTCCTGGGGCTTCTTGAGGAACGGGTCGTCCTCGGGCGGCTGGCCCTGCGGCGGCTGGTCGGTACTCATGGCCCGAGTCGAACCCGGCTCCGGGGCCCCCGCAACGGGACGGCGTCCGTTCGGGGGACGGGCCGCCCCGGGTGGCTCAGCGGGACACGTACGTCCCCGCCGCCCGGTCGTGCCAGCCGCGCCGGCGCGGTCGGTCGAACAGGCACCAGAGGCTGCCGGGGACGCCGAGGAGGGCGTACACCAGCCAGCGGCGCAGGGCGGCGCCGACGGTGGGCGGCCGCAGGGTGCCGACCGCCAGGACCCGTACGCCGAGCAGCTTCTTGCCGGGGGTGCGGCCCCAGCGCGCGGTGGGCAGCACCTCGTAGAAGACCCCGAAGAGCAGGACGGCGCCGAGGACGAGGCCCACGTCGGTGGCGATGGTGGTGTCGAACAGCCAGACCGTGGTGGTGCGGCCGCCGGCCCGGGCGGCGTCCACCTTGGCCTGGAGGTGCGCGGTGGCCGCGGGGACCAGGGGCAGGGCGACGGCGGCCGCGACGGCTCCGAACACCAGGGAGTCCAGGACGCGGGCCACGACCCGGCGCCCCAGTCCGGCGGGGCGTGCGGCCCGCTCGGCCATCCGCTCGAACACGGCCCGGGGCGTGGTGCCGCGGGCCGTACGGGCCCCCTCCGTACGGGCCGGCTCCTCGGGCTGCGGCAGCGACGGCCGGTCTTCCCCGGCCCGCGGCTGCCACCCGGACGCGGCCGCCGACGGGGCGACGGGCGCCTGGGCGGCGGATGCCTGGGCGGCGGCGGGCCGCACGGGGGCCGGGCGGGGTGCGGGCTGCGCGGCGGCGGGGCGGGGGGCTGCCGGGTTCGCGCGGCGGGGCGCGGCCTCCTCGCGGACGGGGGCTTCGGGGGCCTCAGGCGCGGCCGCCGCCCGGGCCGGAGCCGGAGCCGGGGCGGCCTCGGCCGGACGTGGGGCCGCCGGGGCGGCCGCTGCGGCGCGGGGGCTCGCCTCGGGCCAGGATGACGTCAGGCCGGAGACCGCTCCGCTCCCGCTGCCGCCCGGGGCGTCGGGCCACGCCGGAGCGGGGGCGGCGGGAGCGGGGGCGGCGGCGGCAGGGGCTGCCGGAGCGGGGGCGGAGGGAACGGGGGCGGGGGCGGAGGGGGCGGGGGCGGAGGCAGCCGGCGAGCGCGCCGCGAGGACGCCCGCCGAGACCTGCGCGGGGAACCGCGCCGCCGGTGCGGCCGCCGCGGCGGCGGCCGGCGTACGGGCCAGGGAGACCCCGGGCCCGGCCGGCTCGTCGGCGGCCTCCGGGCGGTGGCGGCCCAGCGAGACCCCGGCCGGACGGGCGGCGGGCTCGCGGGCGGCGGCGGGCTCGTACCCGGCCGGCTCGCGCACGGCGGCGGCCTGGTGCCCGGCGGGCGCGTGACCGGCGGCCGGCGCGAGACCGGCGGCGGGCTCGTACCGGTCGGCGGACGCGTACCGGTCGGCCGGCTCGTACGCGGCGGCGGGCTCGGCGGCGGCCGGCTCGTGCGCCACGGGCTCGTACGCGGCGGCGGGCTCCGCCGGGCTGCCCCACGACACCCGGTGGTCGCGCGGGCCGCCGAAGCCGGCCTGGTGGAGGCGGTCGGCCTGCCACACCGGTTCGCCGGCGGATTCCGCTTCGCGCTCCGGTTCTCGTTCCGGTTCGCGCTCCGACGCGCGTTCCGGCCCCGGCGTCACGGCCGGCGCCTGCGCCGGTTCCGGCAGGGTCTCGGTCGCGGAGGTCTCGTCCAGGAACACCGGCCCCGTCTCCTCCATGGGAGCGGGCCCGGGCACCGGAACGGCCGGAGCGGGGCGGCTCGTACCCGGCACCCACGCGGCGCCGTTCCAGTACCGGACGAACCCGGGGATGGACGGATCCGGGTAGTAGCCCTCGCGGGCCGCGTGCTCGCCGTCACCAGGGGAGGCCGTCATGTCCCCAACTCCGATCGTGGCTTGAGGCTTGTCCAGGGAAGGACCATAGCCAAGAACCTCCCCCCGACAGGTCCGGTAACGGGAGAATGCACGCGTTCGGACAAACTCTGGCCCATACGACTGTTTTCAGTCAGCCGACAGGATTCGGCCAATCTCGGCTCCGCGGCCCGAAGTCGCGTCATACCCCGGCACCTCGCCGCTCTCTCCGGATGTGGGGCGCGATCCGGCCCCGCACAACGACGCGCGGCGCGCACCCGGCGCACGCGCAGTGCACCGAAGTGAGGCCGCCATGCACCACCCCGTCGTCGAACGCGAGCTGGAACTGAAGCTGGTCCTGTCCCCCGAGCGCAGCGTCGCCGTCCCCGCCCGCCTGCTCTACCTCACGGACGACCCGTACGCCGTCCACATCACCTTCCACACCGGCTCCGCCGCTCCCGTCGAGTGGACCTTCTCGCGCGAGCTGCTGGTCGAGGGGGTCTTCCGGCCGTCCGGACACGGCGACGTCCGGATCTGGCCGACGAAGATCGACAACCGGGCGGTGCTCTGCATGGCGCTCAGCTCCCCCGACGGCGACGCCCTGTTGGAGGCCCCCGCCGGCTCCGTGTCGGCCTGGCTGGAGCGCACCCTGCGGATCGTCCCGCCCGGCACCGAGGCCGACCGGCTCGGCCTGGACGCCGCGCTCGCCCAGCTGCTCGCCCCCACCCCGGCCGACGAGCTGTGGCTGCGCGACCCGTGGCCGTCCGACGAGTCGGCGGACGGCAACCTGTGACGCCGGGCTCCGGAGCGGGCCGCGGGGCGCACGGCGAGGCGCACGGGCGGGCGGGCGCACCGCGAGCGCCGGACGTACGGGTGTGCGTGCGGGCCCGCGTCCGGACCGGCGGGCCCGCACGCGTCAGAAGAGCTTGCCGGGGTTGAGCAGGCCCAGCGGGTCGAAGGCGTGCTTGACCGCGCGCTGCATCTCCAGCCCCACCGGCCCCAGTTCGCGGGCCAGCCACTCCTTCTTCAGCACGCCCACCCCGTGTTCGCCGGTGATGGTGCCGCCCAGGGACAGGCCGAGCGCCATGATCGCGTCGAAGGACTCGCGGGCCCGCCGCGCCTCGTCGGCGTCGGCGGGGTCGAAGCAGACCACCGGGTGGGTGTTGCCGTCCCCGGCGTGCGCGCAGACGCCGATGAGCAGGTCGTACGCGCGGGCGATGGCGGCCGTGCCGTCCAGCATCTCGGCGAGCCGCGAGCGCGGTACGCACACGTCGTCGATCATCGTCGCCGGGCGCAGCGCGTCCAGGGCGGTCAGGGACATCCGGCGGGCCTGGAGGAGGAGTTCGGACTCGGCCTCGTCCTCGGCGGGCACGACGGCGGTGGCACCGGCGGCCGTGCACAGCTCCCCCACGGCGGCGAGTTCCCCGGGGGCGTGCGGGGTGTCGAAGGCCGCGAGCAGCAGCGCCTCGGTGGTCTCGGGCAGGCCCATCTTCCCGAGCGCGTTGACGGCGCGGACGGTCGTCCCGTCCATCAGTTCCAGCAGGGAGGGGGTGAGGCCGGCCTCCATGACGGCGCACACGGCGGCGCAGGCGGCCGCGGCGGAGGGGAACTCGGCGGCCAGCGCGAGCTGGCGCGGCGGCGCGGGGCGCAGCGCGAGGACGGCCTGGACGACGATGCCGAGGCTGCCCTCGGAGCCGACGAAGAGCCGGGTGAGGTCGTATCCGGCGACGCCCTTGGCGGTACGCCGGCCCGTGCGCAGCAGCCGGCCGTCGGCCAGGACCACGTCGAGGCCGAGCACGTACTCGGCGGTGACCCCGTACTTGACGCAGCACAGGCCGCCGGAGGCGGTGCCGATGTTGCCGCCGATGGTGCACTGCTCCCAGCTGGAGGGGTCCGGCGGGTAGTACAGGCCCTGGGCGGCGACGGCCCGCGACAGGACGGCGTTGACGACGCCCGGTTCGACGACGGCGATCCGGTCGACGGCGGAGACCTCCAGGATCCGGTCCATCTTCACGAGGGAGAGCACGATGCAGCCGTCGGAGGCGTTGGCGGCTCCCGACAGGCCGGTACGGGCGCCCTGCGGGACCACGGGGACCCGTAGCGCGGTGGCGGTGCGCATGACGTGCTGCACCTGTTCGACGGTCCGGGGCAGGACGACGGCGGCCGGGGTGCCGGCGGCGCAGAAGCCGGCCATGTCGGAGGCGTAGGAGGCCGTCACCTGGGGGTCGGTGAGCAGCGCCTCGGCCGGGAGCCCTGCCAGCAGGCGCTCGGTGAGCTGTGCGGAGAGGTCTTCATCCATGGGACCAGCGTGGCAGCCGGGGCCATCGGTGTGAACACGCCCGCGCCCCTCTCCGGACACTCCGGTGAACTCTTCATATTGACGCACAGTGACCCCATGGACCGTATCGACGAGGAATCGCAGCCGGCGCCGCCCGTGACGTTCACGGGCCGCAAGACGCTCGTGGCGGCCGCGGTCGCCGTGGTCCTGATCGCCGGGGCCCTGCTGATCCGGCCGGCCCGCACCGGGGACGACGCCCGTCCGCCGGGGCCGAGCGAGCGGGCCGCCTCGGCGGTCGGCATGGGCGCGCCCGCGGCGGCGGTGGACCTGACGGCGCTGGTCGCGGACCGGGAGAAGTGGGTCGCGGCGCATCCGGACGACGACGCGTCGTGGTCGGTGCTGGGCGCGGCCTATCTGGAGCAGGCGCGGCGCACCGCGGACACGGGCTGGTACCCGAAGGCGGAGCGGGCGCTGAAGCGGTCGCTGGAGGTCCGCCCGGTGGAGAAGGGCAACTTCGACGCGATGACGGGCATGGGCACGCTGGCCAACGCCCGCCGGGACTTCGGTACCGGGAAGAAGTGGGGCGAGCTCGTACGGGCGCAGGCACCCCGGCGCTGGACGGCGTACCCGGTGCTGGTGGACGCGTACTCGGGCCTCGGCGACTACAAGGCGGCCCAGGCTGCGGCGGACCGGCTGCTGGAGCTGCGGACGGGCCTGGTGGCGTACACGAAGGCCTCGCAGGTCTACCGGGACCGCGGCTGGCGCGAGGACGCGGTGATGGCGATGGAGCACGCGGCGGGCGCCGCCAAGGCTCCGGCGGAGAAGGCCTATGCCCTGTACCGGCTCGGGGAGCTGTCCTGGGAGCGGGGGGAGACTGCGGAGGCCCTGCGCCAGTACGAGGCCGCGCTGCGGACGGATCCGGCGCAGGCGCAGGCCCTCGGCGGCCGGGCGCGGGCGCTGGCCGGGCTGGGGCGCGGCGGGGAGGCGGTACGGGACTACCGGATGGCGCTGGGGCGGACACCGGTTCCGCAGCTGGCGCTGGAGCTGGGCGAGCTGCTGGACTCGCTGGGCCGGGAGCAGGAGGCGCGGGTCCCGTACGACATGCTGAGGGCGCTGGCGGCCCGGGACGGGTCGAACGGCGTCGACGACGACGTGGTGCTGGGCCTGTACGAGGCGGACCACGGCGATCCCGCGGCGGCGGTGCGGCGGCTGTCGCAGGAGTGGTCGCGGCACAAGAGCGTGCAGGTCGCGGACGCGCTGGGCTGGGCCCTGCACAAGTCGGGCGACGACGTGGCGGCGCTGGAGTACGCGAAGAAGGCCGCGGAGCCGGGGCTGCGGAGCGCGGACTTCGCGTACCACCGGGCGATGATCGAGCGCGGCCTGGGCGACGAGGCGGCGACGCGGCGGCACTTGCAGGAGGCGATGCGGACGAACCCCCGGTTCTCGCCGCTGCGGGTTCCGGCGGCGAAGGAGGCCCTGGCCGCGATCGCGCAGCCGGCGGACGGGGGGCCGGAGAACGTGCTCCCGACGAAGCCGTGGGTGGCTCCGGAGCTGCCGAAGCCGAACCCGCCTGCCGCGAAGCCGAAGCCGGCTGCCGTGCCGCCTGCGGCGAAGCCGGCCCCGCCCGCGGCGCCGTCCCCTAAGCCCGCGTCCGACTGACCCCGGGGCTCCGCCCCGCACCCCCACGGCGCTCCGCGCCGCGCCTCAAACGCCGGCGGGCTGGGAGTGCGCCGTCCGGCCGGCGTGTGGCGGCCTACGGCGGGCAGATCCAGCCTCGCCGGCGTTTGAGGCGCGGGGTCTGGGGCGGAGCCCCGGAGTGGGACCCCCGGTGGCCGGCGAGCGGGGCTGGGGCAGAGCCCCCGGGGGCCGGGGCGGAGACCCCCGGGGAGCCGAAACCCCGGGGCCGGGGCGGAGCCCCGAGGCCGAGACCTCGGGGGCAGAGGCCCCGGGGCCGGAGTGGCGGCTAAAGGTTGCCGCGCTTCTCCTGCTCCCGCTCGATCGCCTCGAACAGCGCCTTGAAGTTGCCCTTCCCGAAGCCCATCGACCCGTGCCGCTCGATCATCTCGAAGAAGACCGTCGGCCGGTCCTGCACCGGCTTGGTGAAGATCTGCAGCAGGTAGCCGTCCTCGTCGCGGTCGACGAGGATCTTCAGCTCGCGCAGGGTCTCCACCGGAACCCGCGTCTCGCCCGCCCACTCGCCGAGCGTGTCGTAGTACGAGTCCGGGGTGTCCAGGAACGTGACGCCGGCGGCCCGCATGGCGCGCACGGAGGCGACGATGTCGTTCGTGGCCAGCGCGATGTGCTGGACGCCCGCGCCCCCGTAGAACTCCAGGTACTCGTCGATCTGCGACTTCTTCTTCGCGATCGCCGGCTCGTTGATCGGGAACTTCACCTTCAGGGTGCCGTCCGCGACGACCTTCGACATCAGCGCCGAGTACTCGGTCGCGATGTCGTCGCCCACGAACTCCTTCATGTTCGTGAAGCCCATGACCTTGTTGTAGAACGCGACCCACTCGTTCATCCGGCCGAGCTCGACGTTGCCGACGCAGTGGTCGATGGCCTGGAAGATCCGCTTGGCCGGCGGCTCGACCATCGGGGCGACGGCGACGAAGCCGGGGAGGTACGGGCCGGAGTAGTCGCGGCGCTCGACCAGGGTGTGGCGGGTCTGGCCGTAGGTGGCGATGGCGGCCAGCACGACGGTGCCGTGCTCGTCCTTGACCTCGTGCGGCTCGTCCAGGCCGCGCGCGCCGTGCTCGACGGCGTACGCGTAGGCCGCGCGGGCGTCCGGGACCTCGATGGCGAGGTCGACGACGCCGTCGCCGTGCTCGGCGACGTGCTCGGCGAGGAAGCGGCCGCGGTCGGTCGACGCCTTGATGACCGAGGTCAGGACGAAGCGGGCGGCGCCGTTGGTGAGGACGTAGCTGGCGGTCTCGCGGACGCCGTTCTCCGGTCCGGAGTAGGCCACGAGCTTCATGCCGAAGGCGGTCGAGTAGTAGTGCGCGGCCTGCTTGGCGTTGCCGACGGCGAAGACGACCGCGTCCATGCCCTTCACCGGGAAGGGGTCGGCCTCACGCGCGGTGTGCGGGGTCATTTCGAGGTTCGCCAGAGACTCAGTCATGAGCGCAGAGTCCCGCCGATCCACAAGCTGCGCAATAGTTTCCATTTCTGCTGTACATACTGGCCAGCTCAGCCGCAGCATTGCTGAAACATCTGCGCACTATGACCACCCGGAGGCTCCTGTGGGCATCGACGATCTCGACGGCCGGCTCATCGTCCTGCTCGCCCGCGAGCCCCGGATCGGGGTGCTGGAGGCCTCCCGCCGGCTCGGGGTGGCGCGCGGGACCGTGCAGGCCCGCCTGGACCGGCTTCAATCGAACGGAGTCATCCGCGGGTTCGGCCCGCAGGTCGATCCGGCCGCCCTCGGATACCCGGTGACCGCCTTCGCCACGCTGGAGATCAAGCAGGGCCAAGGGGCCGACGTACGGGCCCACTTGGACGGGGTGCCGGAGGTGCTGGAGCTGCACACCACGACCGGCCACGGGGACATGCTGTGCCGGCTCGTGGCACGGTCGAACGCCGATCTCCAGCGGGTGATCGACCGGGTTGTCGGCTTTGATGGCATCGTGCGGGCTTCGACGGCGATCGTGATGGAAAATCCCGTACCGCTGCGGATCATCCCGCTCGTCGAACAGGCGGCCGAGGACGACACCCGCTGACCACCCCTGACCAGCGCGGGCCGAAGGCGGCCGGACCCAGGAAGAGGTGCCACGGCGTGCACGCCAGCGCCGTCTTCCAGTGCATGGTGATCGCGACCGCGCTGGGCATCGCCATCGGCCTGGTGAGCTATCCGTGTCTGAGACCGACGGCCCGGGCAGCACCTCCGGCGCGACCATCCGGCTGGAGAACCTCACCAAGCGCTACCCCGGCAACCCGAACCCCTCCGTCGACGACGTCTCGATGGACATCAAGGCGGGCGAGACGGTCGTCTTCGTCGGCCCCTCGGGCTGCGGGAAGTCCACCACCCTGAAGATGATCAACCGGCTGATCGAGCCGACCTCCGGCCGGATCAGGATCGGCGACGAGGACGTCACCGACATGGACCCGGTCAAGCTGCGGCGCAGGATCGGCTACGCGATCCAGTCCTCGGGGCTCTTCCCCCACATGACGGTCGCCGAGAACATCGCCCTCGTCCCGAAGATGACCGGCTGGTCCAAGTCCAAGGTGAAGGACCGGGTGGAGGAGATGCTCGACCTGGTCGGGCTCGACCCCCGCGAGTTCCACGGCCGCTACCCGCGCCGGCTCTCCGGCGGCCAGCAGCAGCGGGTCGGCGTGGCCCGGGCGCTGGCCGCCGACCCGCCCGTACTGCTCATGGACGAGCCCTTCGGCGCCGTCGACCCGATCACCCGCGACCACCTCCAGGACGAGCTGATCCGGCTCCAGCACGAGCTGCACAAGACCATCGTCTTCGTCACCCACGACTTCGACGAGGCGATCAAGCTCGGCGACCGGATCGCGGTGCTGCGCGAGCGCTCGCACATCGCCCAGTTCGACACCCCCGAGGCCATCCTCACCAACCCCGACCGACGACTTCGTCTCCGGGTTCGTCGGCGCGGGCGCGGCCCTCAAGCGGCTCAACCTGACCCGCGTACGGGACGTGGAGATCGCCGACTTCCCCACCGTGTCCGTGGACGACCCGCTCCAGCGGATCTTCAACGCGCTGCGCGGCGGCGCGGGCAACGAGCTGCTGATGCTGGACCGGCGCGGCCGGCCGTACAAATGGCTCCGCCGCGGCGACCTGATGCGCGCCAAGGGGTCCCTGGCCCGGGCCGGCCACCTGGTGCACGACACCGTGACCCGGGACGCGACCCTGCACGACGCCTTGGAGGCCGTCCTCACCGACAACGGCGGCCGGGTGGCCGTCACCGGGCGGCGCGGCGAGTACATCGGCGTCGTCGACATGGAGACCCTGATGAACTCGGTGCACGAGATGCTGGAGGCCGACCGGCTGGCGGCCGCCGAACACCGCCACGACTTGGAGGAGCTGCGCCACCACCGAACGGAACAGGAGCTGGAGGGCGGTGCGGACAGCCCGTGAACACCGCATCCCCGCAACGCCCCTCCGGCGAGCGCCCTCCCGGCGAACACGACGTCAAGGGCCACGCGTTCCGTGACGGGATCGCCGCCGGCGCCGAGGAGCCGGCGGCCGTCCCGCAGGCCCCCGCCCGCCGGCTCACCTGGTCCGAGCTGCTGGTCACGCCCGCCGTCCTGGCGCTGCTGCTGCTGGCCACGTACCTGTGGATCACCAGCATCCCCCTCGACCCCATCGAGGAGAACTCCCTCGGCAACGGCAACGTGAAGCTGCGGCTGTGGCAGCAGATCCAGCGCACCGCCATCTCCACCTTCTGGGTGCTGATCATCGCGATCCCGCTGGGCATCGCGCTCACCCGCGGCGGGATGCGCCGGACCGCGCCGCTGTTCACGGCGGTCGCCAACATCGGGCAGGCCACCCCGGCGATCGGCCTCCTCGCCCTGCTCGTCATCTGGCTGGGCATCGGCCCGTCCACCGCGATCGTCGGCATGGTCGCGTACGCCGTGCTGCCCGTGCTGTCCAACACGATCGCGGGGCTGCGGGCGATCGACCCCCAGCTGGTGGAGGCGGCGCGCGGGATCGGGATGTCCGGGACGGGGCGGCTGGTGAAGGTGGAGCTGCCGCTGGCCGTCCCGCTGATCCTGGCGGGCGTACGGACGGCCCTGGTGCTGAACGTCGGCACCGCCACCCTGGCCACCTTCGGCGGCGGCGGGGGCCTCGGCGACCTGATCACCTCCGGCATCCAGACGCAGCGGATGCCGGTGCTGGTGCTGGGCTCGGTGCTGACCGTGGTGCTGGCCCTGTTCGTGGACTGGCTGGCGTCGCTGGCGCAGACGGTCATGACCCCGCGCGGGCTGGAGGCGTAGATGCGTACCTTCCGCGTACCGGCGGCCCTTCGCACGGCGTCGGCGGTCCTGGCGGGGCCGGTGCTGGCGCTGGCGCTCGCGGGCTGCGGCCTCAAGAGCGGCTCCCCGATGGCCGACGACGTCCAGCCGGGCTCGGTCGGGCAGGGCCGGCCCCTGGAGGGGGCCTCGCTCACGATCACCTCGAAGAACTTCAGCGAGAACATCGTGCTCGGCCAGATCCTCGGCCTCGTCTTCAAGGCGGCCGGCGCGGAGGTCCTGGACCGCACGAACCTGCCCGGCTCGATCAGCGCGCGCGAGGCGATCCGCAAGGGCGACGCGGACGCCATGTACGAGTACACGGGCACCGCCTGGATCACCTACCTGGGCAACACCGAGCCCATCGACGACCCGCAGGAGCAGTGGGCGGCGCTGCGCGCGGCGGACGCGAAGAACGGGGTGGTGTGGCTGCCGCCGGCCACCCTCAACAACACCTACACCCTGGCGATCAGCAAGAGGAACAACGCGAAGTACGGGCTGAAGACGATGTCGGACGTGGCGAAGCTGGCCAAGGAGGACCCCGCGGCGGTGACGCTGTGCGTGGAGAACGAGTTCGCCGCCCGCCAGGACGGGCTCCCGGGCATGGAGAAGGCGTACGGGATGAAGATCCTGGCCGGCAACATCCGGAAGATGGACGCCGGGATCATCTACACACAGGTCTCGAAGTCCGACTCATGCCTGCTGGGCGAGGCGTTCACGACGGTCGGCCGGATCAAGGCCATGGACCTGGACACCCTGGCGGACGACCGGCGCTTCTTCCCGAACTACAACGCGGCGCCGGCGGTCAACGCGAAGACGCTGGCCGAGTTCCCCGTGATCGCGGAGCTGCTGGCCCCGGTGACGGCGAAGCTGACGACGGCGGTGGCGCAGGAGCTGAACGCCAAGGTGGACGTGGAGGGGGAGGACCCGCACGCGGTGGCGAAGGACTGGCTGCTGAAGGAGGGCTTCAGCAAGGAGGGCTAGCGGGGGCGGGACGGCGGCGGGGCGGGGGTCTGCGGCATCCGCGGCAACCTGAGGTGCTCCGAGGCGATTTGAGGTGATCCGAGACGATCCGAGGCACTCAGCGATCCAAAGAATACATTGCAAAGAAACCCTTGCATAGAAACCTTTGCAACTCTATCGTCGAGGCATGCCTGAGACACCGGAAGCCCCGGAACCCCCACAGCGCTCCCCCGGCCAGGACCAGGCCCCCGAGGTCCGCACGCTCGACGCCCGCTCCCTGCGCGGCCTGGCCCATCCGCTGCGCATCCGGATGCTGGCCGACCTGCGCCACCAGGGTCCGGCGACCGCCTCCCAACTGGCCGAGCGGCTCGGGGAGTCGAGCGGGTCGACCAGCTACCACCTGCGCCAGCTCGCCGCCCACGGGTTCGTCGAGGACGCGCCGGAGCACGGCAAGGGCCGTGAGCGCTGGTGGCGGGCCGCACATGACGGCACGCGGTTCGACGAGAGCCTGATGTACAGCGAGGACCCCGCCACCCGGGGCGCGGCCGACCTGTTCATGCACGAGATCGCGACGATCCACACGCAGGAGATGAGCACCTGGCTCGGCAACGCCCACCACTGGTCACAGGCCTGGCGGCGCGGCTCGGACCTCAGCGACTTCACGCTGCACCTGACCGCCGAGCAGAGCCACGAGCTGATCCACAAGATGCACGACCTGGTCAACGGCTACCGCGACCTGCCGCCCACCGAGGGCACGGAGGCGGTCCGCATCCACACACACGTCCTCCCGGGCACGCTCACGCCCACCACGCCCCGGCCCGCGGCCGGCTAGGCAGCTCCTCGCCCCTCGCCACGGGCATCGGGCCCCGGGCGCCTCGGGCCTCGGGCGCCGGACCCCGCCCTGCCCTGCCCCGTTCCGTTCCGTTCCGTTCCGTCCCGATCATCCGCAGAAGGAGTCACCTGCCATGTACGCCTTCGACCACGTCCGCGCGCACGCCGCCCGCACCGCCGAGCTGGCCGCCGAGGCCGCCGAGCGCCGCCTCGCCCGGGAGGCCGCTCCGGTCACCGCTGCTGCCGCCGGGCCGGTCGCCGCCGCGCTGCCCGCCCTGCGGAACCGGCTGGGCGAGGCCCTGGTCGCCGCCGGGACCCGGCTCATGCAGCCCGCCCGCGTTCACACCCGGTACCAGCGGGGCGCCGCGTGAGCAGACGTCCGTTCGCCGCGGTCCTTGCCGCCAACACCATCTCCATAGCGGGGAGTTCGCTCACCCTCATCGGCGTCCCGTGGTTCGTGCTGGAGACCACCGGAAGCGCCGCCCGGGCCGGTGTCGTCGCCTTCTGCGCCACCCTGCCCGTCGTCGTCGCCGCGCTCGTCGGCGGCCCGGTCATCGACCGCGTCGGCCGCCGCCGGGTCGCGGCGGCCTCCGACCTCGTCTGCGGCCTCGCGGTGGGGGCGGTCCCGCTGCTGCACCACGCGGGGCTGCTGGAGTTCTGGATGCTGTGCGCGCTGATGGCCGTCAGCGGCCTCGTGCACACGCCGGGACTGACCGCCCGCTACGTCCTGCTCCCCCACCTCGCCGAGCACGCCGGGACGTCCGTGACCCGGGCCGCGGGCCTCTACGACGCCGTCTCGCGCGGCGCCCGCATGATCGGGGCGGCGGTGGCCGGCGTCCTCATCGCGGCCTTCGGCGCCGAGACCGTACTGCTCCTGGACGCGGCGACCTTCGGGGTGTCGGCGCTGCTGCTCACCGCGTTCCTGCGCGGGATCCCGGCGGCCGAGCCGCAACGCGCGGCCGGGAAGGTGTCGTTCGCCTCCTACCGGGCCGAACTCACCGAGGGGTGGGCCTTCCTGACCCGTTCGCGGCTGCTGTTGGGCGTCACCGTGATGGTGATGATGACCAACGGCCTGGACCAGGGCTGGTCCTCGGTCCTGCTGCCCGTGCACGCCGGCGGGAGCCTCGGCGGCGCCGGTGCGCTGGGCCTGCTGATCTCGCTCTTCGGCGGTTTCGCGCTGCTGGGCGCCCTGCTCTACGGGGCGTGGGGCGAGCGCTTCCCGCGGCGGACGGTGTTCGCGGCGGCCTTCCTGGCCTCCGGAGCGACCCGGTACGCGGTGGCGGCCGTCACCGACACGACCCTGCCGCTCGCGGTCACGATGGCCCTGGCCGGTCTGGGCGCGGGCATGCTCAACCCGATCCTGACGACGGTGATGTACGAGCGGGTTCCGGAGGAGCTCCGCAGCCGGGTGTCCGGGGTGACGACGGCGGGCTGCGAGCTGACCATGCCGCTGGGCGGGCTGGCCGCCGGTCTGCTCGTCGAGGGGTTCGGGGCGACGCGGGCGCTGCTGCTGTTCGGCGGCGCCTACCTGCTGACGACGCTCGCCCCGCTGGTCTTCCCGGCGTGGCGCGGGCTGGAGGCCCCGGGGCCGGCCGCGGACCTCAGCAGGACGGAACCGGCCCTCCCCGGTTCAGCGCGCGCAGGGCGTTCACCGCATCCGTCAGCGAGGTGACGGGGACCAGCCGCAGTCCCTCGGGGAGTTCCGACAGCGCGTCCGAGCACTCCGCCTTCGGTACGAGGAACACGCTCGCCCCGTCGCGGCGCGCGGCCTGGGTCTTGAGAGGGATCCCGCCGACCGGGCCGACCTTGCCGTCGGCACTGATCGTGCCCGTACCGGCGATGCTGCGGCCTCCGGTGAGGTCGCCGCCGCTGCCGTCCCCGTCGAGCTTGTCGACGATGCCGAGGGAGAAGAGCAGACCGGCGCTCGGGCCGCCGACGTCGGCGAGGTTCAGCTTGACCTTCACGTCCTCGGGGTCCTTGTGCAGGAAGCCGAGGGCGGCGTCGGTGGCGCTCGACTGGGACGTGGCCATTTCCTTCAGGTTGTGCGCTTCGATCTCCTCGTCGCTTCCGCCACCGGAGTAGACGGCCTCCTTGGGCATGACGGACCGGGCGGGGTCGAACCAGTGGTCGACGAGTTCCGGCAGGGTCACCGTCGTGGAGGGTCCCGTCGCCTGGATGGTGGTCATGCGGAGCTGGCCCCGGGTCTCCCGGGTGGGGGCGCCGGCGACCGCGATGACGGCCTTGCCGTCCCGCTCGCCGAGCACGTCGGCCGTGAGGCCGGGCTGGGCGATCACGAAGGGCAGCGGCGCGAGCGCGGCGACGGCGAACAGCGCGACGACGGGCACGGCGCAGACGGCCAGGGCGGCGGGGAGCGGCAGACGTGTGAGGCGAGAGAGCACCCGCCCAATCTATCGGCCCACCGCCCACGCTTGACTGCTCCCCCGCCCCGCCCACACCTGAGGCGACCGCCCCGGCCCCGCCGACGCTTGAGGCGCACCACCCCGGCCCCGCGGCGTTCGAGGCGCGGGGGTCCGGGGGCGGAGCCCCTGGCGGCGGGGCCGCAGGGGCGGACGGCGGCACGCAGACGGGCCGGGTCGGTGCCCACCTGCGGCACCCGCCCCGGCCCGGCCCGCGTCAGCGAAGCGCGTCCGCGACCTCGCGCGCCGCGTCGACGACCCGCGGCCCGACCCGTTCCGGTACCGCGTCGGCCAGCATCACGACGCCGACGCTGCCCTCCAGTCCGGTGATGCCCACGAGGGGCGCGGCGGCGCCGCTGGCGCCCGCTTCCAGCTCACCGTGGGTCAGCGTGTAGCCCGGCTCGATCAGCGTGCCCTGGCGGGCCGCCAGGATGGCCCGTCCGGCGGCCCCGCGGTCCAGTGGGTGGCGGAAGCCGGGCCGGTAGGCCACGTGGTAGTCGGTCCAGGTCGGCTCCACGACGGCGACGGCGAGCGCCTCGGTGCCGTCGACGAGGGTCAGGTGCGCGGTGGCCCCTATGTCCTCGGCGAGGGACCGAAGCGCGGGCAGGGCCGCCTCGCGGACGAGCGGGTGCACCTGGCGGCCCAGGCGCAGCACACCGAGGCCGACGCGGGCCCGGCCGCCGAGGTCGCGGCGGACCAGGGCGTGCTGTTCGAGGGTGGCCAGAAGCCGGTAGACCACGGTGCGGTTGACACCGAGGCGGTTGGAGAGCTCGGTGACGGTCAGACCGTGGTCGGTGTCGGCGAGCAGTTTGAGGACTCTGAGCCCTCGGTCGAGAGTCTGGGAGGTTTCCGCGGTCACGACGCCTCTCCCTCTTTCGGTGGGCGGCGGTGACTCTCGGGGTGGCGCGCCGCCGGTCCCGCGGCGGCGCACGGAGAGGCCGCCGGTAGCGGCCATGGCACCGGCTGCGCTCCCGCGGCGGCGCTGCCACGGTGCGTTCGATGCGGGGACAGTAGCGAGCGGGTCCGCTCAGCGGAAGGCCTCGTCCAGAATCCGGGCGCCTACTACCTGTTTATGACGGTTCCTGATCGACCTCGGTGTCAATTTGTGACCTCGCGGCTCTTCGGAGGTCCCCGGAACACCCTCGCGCCGCACGCGTCCGAAACGTCGGCTCCGGCGGCCCCGAACCGGTGCGCCCGGCGCACCCGGAGCGCGTCGCGGGCGGACCGCGCGCCCCGACGGCGCGGCGCACCCGGGCCGGTCGCGGCAGCGCCCCCGGCGGTCGGTCCGGCCGCCCCCGCGAGCGCTCCGACGAGCGTACGGGCGAGATCCGCGGGCGCCGGGACCACGTCCACCGCCCGCCTCCGGCGCCCCCGGACGGAGGGACCGGCGGTGGCTCAGAACCGCCGTTCGGGGGGACCCACCACACGGCGCGGGCCGGGGTCCGTGCGATGCCCCGCACGGACCCCGGCCCGTCCCCTGTACGAACGGCTCACCGCATGCGGGTGGCCCACTCCTGCACCTTCTTGATCCGCTCGCGCAACTGCCCCGCCGTGGCCTCCGCGCTCGGCGGGCCGCCGCACACCCGGCGCAGCTCCGTGTGGATCACCCCGTGCGGCTTGCCGCTCTGGTGGACGTACGCGCCCACCATCGTGTTCAGCGACTTGCGCAGCTCCAGCAGCTCCTTGTGCGAGACCACGGGCCGCCGGTCGGCCGGCAGCTCCAGCAGGTCCGCCTCCGAGTCCGGCTTGCGGCGGCTGTGCGCGATCTGCCGCGACTGCCGCTTCTGGAGCAGCATCTGCACCTGGTCCGGCTCCAGCAGCCCCGGGATGCCGAGGTAGTCCTGCTCTTCTTCACTGCCCGGGTGGGCCTGCATGCCGAACTCGGCGCCGTCGTAGAGGACCCGGTCGAAGACGGCGTCGGACTCCAGCGCCTCGAAGGACATCTGCTCCTCGTCGCCGGTGTCCTCGTCCTCCTGCTTGTTCGCCTCGTCCATTTCCTTCTCGGACTCGGCGTACGGGTCTTCCTCGCCCTGCTTCTTCGGCTTGTCGAGCACGTGGTCGCGCTCGACCTCCATCTCGTTCGCGAAGCCCAGCAGGTAGGGAATGGTCGGAAGGAACACGGAGGCCGTCTCGCCGCGCCTGCGGGATCGCACGAAACGCCCGACGGCCTGCGCGAAGAACAGCGGCGTCGAGATGGTCGTCGCGTAGACGCCCACCGCCAGCCGCGGCACGTCGACGCCCTCGGACACCATGCGGACGGCGACCATCCAGCGGCTGCCGTCCACGCTGAACTCGTCGATCCGCTTCGACGCGCCGGTGTCGTCGGACAGCACCACGGTCGCCTTGCTGCCCGTGATGTCCTTCAGCAGCTTGGCGTACGCGCGCGCCGACTCCTGGTCGGAGGCGATGACGAGCCCGCCCGCGTCCGGGATGCCCTTCCTGACCTCCGTGAGGCGCTGGTCGGCCGCGCGCAGCACGTTCGGCATCCAGTCGCCGCGCGGGTCCAGGGCCGTGCGCCAGGCCTGCGAGATGGCGTCCTTGGTCATCGGCTCGCCGAGCCGGGCGGCGATCTCGTCGCCCGCCTTGGTGCGCCAGCGCATGTTGCCGCTGTAGGAAAGGAAGATCACCGGCCGGACGACGCCGTCGCCCAGCGCGTTCCCGTAGCCGTAGGTGTAGTCGGCGGAGGACCGCCGGATGCCGTCGTTCCCCTCCTCGTACGCCACGAAGGGGATCGGGTTGGTGTCCGACCGGAAGGGGGTGCCGGTCAGGGCGAGGCGCCGGGTCGCCGGGTCGAAGGCCTCCAGGCAGGCCTCGCCCCAGGACTTCGAGTCGCCCGCGTGGTGGATCTCGTCGAGGATCACCAGGGTCTTGCGCTGCTCGCACCGGTTGCGGTGCAGCATCGGGCGCACGCCGACACCCGCGTACGTCACGGCGACCCCGTGGTAGTCCTTGCTCAGCGGGCCCGCCGAGTACTCAGGGTCGAGCCGGATGCCTATCCGGGCGGCGGCCTCGGACCACTGCTTCTTCAGGTGCTCGGTCGGCGCGACGACGGTCACCTGCTGGACCACGTGGTGGTGCAGCAGCCAGGACGCGAGCGTCAGCGCGAAGGTGGTCTTTCCGGCGCCCGGGGTCGCGACCGCGAGGAAGTCCCGCGGCTGGGTCTCGATGTAGCGGTCCAGCGCCCCCTGCTGCCAGGCACGCAGCGCGTTGGCGGTGCCCCAGGGGGCACGGCCGGGGAAGGCGGGTGAGAGGTGGTGGGAGGCGGTAGTAGTCACGGTCTCCGGTTCGTGCTCTCGGCGTACTCGCGTACTGGTACGGGCAGTCGTACGTAGGACAACCGGGCCACCCTACCGGCCCGGCCCCGCCCCTCGCGGAGGGACAGGCCCGTGACCTCGGGCAGTGCGGCGAGCGTCACATCCGGCGCAGCCGCTCCGCGATCCGCCCGGTGTCCGACTCGTTGCCGGCCGCGACGTCGATGACCAGGCCGTACGCGAGTTCCTGGTCGACGTCCCCGAAGTCGGCGCCGTTCACGGTGAGGAAGGTCGCGGCGGCCAGCCAGGCGGTCCGCTTGTTCCCGTCGACGAGGGGGTGGTTCACGGCGATGGCGTGGAGCAGCGCGGCGGCCTGCTCGTACGGGTCCTCGTAGGCCGGCGTCCCGAACATCCGCGCCCGGGGCCGGTGCACGGCTGACTCCAGCAGCCCGGGTGCGCGCAGCTCGACGGGCTGCCCCTGGGCGAGGCAGGCGTACCGGGCCAGGTCGAGCACCTCGGCGAGCGTGAGGTGCCGTACGGGGGCGGCGGCGGTCCCCGGGGCGGTCCCGGCCCGGGCCGGGGGGCGGGCCGTCACGAGCCGAGCCGCTTCAGCAGCGCGGAGTGCCGCTCCGCCAGCCGCCCGGCGGCCGCGCCGACCCGGGCGCGCTCGGCCCGCAGGTGGGCATGGACGGCCTCCAGGGCGACGGCCTCGGGGGTGCTGCCGACGGCGTCGGCCAGATCGGCCAGCTCGGCGCGCTCGGCACCGTCCAGCCTGATGATCATCCCGTCCATCCGGCGACCCTAGCCGCGGCGGGGCCGGAGCTCCGCCGGTTTTCGGCGGGGGCGGGGGCGGGGGCGTGGGCAGCTGGGCCGCGGGGACCGGGGCGCGGGCGGCCGGGGCGCGGGCGGCCGGGGCGCGGGCAGCTGGGCCGCGGGGGTCGGCGCCCGGTCACGGGGGCGGGCGGCAGGGCCGCGGCTGCCGGCCGCCGGTCAGCGGTCGGCCGGAACCGGGGGCCGGTCGGCGTGCAGGCGGGTCGCCACCCAGGCGCCCACCAGCGCGACGCACGCCATCGGCAGGAAGACCACCACGAAGGCCCCCGGGTGCGAGGCACCCGCGTCGGCGGCCTCCGCCACGGCGTGCGCGGCCCCGACCGAGCCCCCGCCGAGCGCGGCGAACGCGGCGCCGCCCCCGGCCAGCAGGACCACGTTCGCCAGCGCGTCGGAGATCTGCAGCGCGGCGGAGTTGGACCCGGCCTCCTCCGGCGCGGACAGCTTCAGCAGCAGCACGCTCGTCGAACCGATCACCAGGCCCATGCCGAGGCAGCCCAGCGCCCAGGCCAGGGCCAGCGTCCACACCGGCACCGACTGGATCAGCACCGCGGGGGCGGCCGCGATGGCCACCGCCACCATGATCATCCCGCCGACCATCAGCCGTTCCCGGTACGGCGCCATCCGCCCCTTGGACTGCACCCACGAGCCGGCCGCCCAGGTCACGCCGCCCAGCGCGAGCGAGAACCCGGCCATCGTCGGGCTCAACCCCCGCTGGGTGACCAGCATCAGCGGCACGAAGCTCTCCGCCGCGATGAACGACCCCGCCGCCACCCCGCGCAGCAGCACCACCGACGGCAGCCCGCGCCGTGCCCGGTACGTCCCGCGCGGCAGCAGCCCCCGTACCGCGGGCACCATCAGGGCCGCGCCGGCGGCAGCCGGCAGCAGCGACAGCCACCGCAGGTCCTGGGCGGCGTACTGGAGCAGGCCCGCGCCCGCCGAGATGCCGAGGGCCAGCCGGATCCGGCGCCGGTCGAAGGCGGCGGGCGCGCCGCCGGTGTCGACGGGGCCGGATGCCGTCCGGCGGATCGCGGGCAGCGCGACGACCAGGGGGACGACCACGAGGACCGGTATCCCGAGGAACACCCACCGCCACCCGAGGTGCTCGGTCACCGTCCCGGAGGCCAGCGGGCCCACGATGGACGGCACCACCCAGCTCGCGGCGAAGGCGGCCATGATCTCGGGGCGCAGCCGTTCCTCGTACGCCCGGCTGACGACGACGTAGAGCGCGACGATCACGAGGCCGCCGCCGAAGCCCTGGACGGCCCGGCCGAGCACGAACACCCACATGGCGCCGGCCGTCCCGGAGAACACCAGCCCGGCGGCGAAGGCCCCGATGCCGACGGTCAGCGGCCGCAGCGGACCCTGCCGGTCGGCCCACTGGCCGGACAGGACCATGCCGAAGAGGCTGGTGGTGAAGTAGGCGGAGAACGCGAAGGCGTAGAGCGCGATCCCGTCGAGCTCGCGGGCGGCGACCGGCATGGCCGTGCCGACGGCGGTGGCCTCGAAGGCGATCAGGAAGACGACGGAGATGATCCCGATGCTGAGCGTCCGGTACGCGGACCCCAGAATGCCGCCCGGCGGCGGGGGCGGAGCCGGGGCGGCGATCTGGGGCACACGGGGTTCAAGGGCACTCATCGCCCCAGAGTAAGGGGCATAGCCGCATGTCAGCCCTGTCAATTCGACTGATCCCCCCTCATCCCCCAGCCCTAGGACCGGGGGGCCGGGGGGCCGGGCCGCTCACCCGCTGGGACTCCGGTCAGCCAGCGGGCAGTTGCGCGGCCTGCTCGGGCAATCCGCCGCCGTCCCGGCAGTCCAGCTCCTCGGCCAGGGCGCGGGCGGCGGAGTGCGCGATGAGGAGGTAGTCGTTCCCGAGCTCGGCCTTGCGGGAGACCCGTTCCCGCTGGTCCTCGAAGGTCATGGTGACCCTGCGGGTCCCGTCGCCGTAGACCCGGGGACTCTCGCAGTCGAAGGCGATCGCCCGCGCGTTCTCCCGGTTCGTCACCCGGACGCCCCCGCCGCGCTGGCTGTCGGGCCCGGGCCTGAGCCGGATCTCCCCCACCCGGCCCCCCGCTCCGACCTCACCGGTCGCCAGGCACACCGGCACGGGAGCCAGGTTCTGCAAGGCCCGCGCCATGGCCGCGACGCCGACGGCCTGATCGTCGTCCGGAATCAGGTACGAGGACTCCAACACTCGCTTCATCGCTTCCCCGGCCGCCGCGTCGAGCAGCCCGGGGCAGCCGTCCCCCGTCGCCACGGCGGCCTTCTTCGCTGAGCCCTCGGGGGCCTCGGTGCCCGCCCCGCACCCCGCGATCAGAACCGTACCCGCCACCAGCACGGAGACCCGCGCCCCCTGCTTCCGCGTCCACGCCATGCCCCGCCCCTGTCCCTGCGCCGCTCGGGCCGCGTTCACGTACCGCACTGCGTCTGCTGCTTCGCCACGTCCATGAGCTTCGTCATGAGGCCGGTGAAGTGCGGGCGCGAGGTACCCCGCTTCATGTGCTCCACGGAGCCGCTGATCGTCAGTTCGAGCCCGAAGGAGTCCTGCGCGCCCTGGCAGGTGAAGGTGACGAATGCCCCGGTGTCCCACACGTAGCCCCTGTCGCCCAGGGGCAACAGGTCCGGGGCGGGCTGGCCCGGGTCGGGCTGGAAGAAGAAGCTCTGCCCAAGGGGCTGTCGCCTGATCGTGACGCTCACCCGGTGTTCGCCGTCGACGACGACCTCGCACGACGCCTCGCGCCGCGTCGCGGTCAGCCGTGCGTCGATCGGCGACATCTCCTTGACGGTCTTCCCGGGCCCCAGCAGCGGCTCCAGGTCCGACCGGGTGAACGCGCCGAAGCACGTGCGTTCGGGCAGGTGCGAGGAAGCCGCCGGCTCCTCCTCCGAGCAGCCCGCCAGTACCGTGGCCGCGACCAGTACAACCCCGGCAGCGCGAAGGACCCGGGCGCACCCCATCACTGGCCTCCGTTCGACGTGGCGACCTGCCCGCGGCCGACCGCGTGGCCGTTCGCCGTCTGGGACGAGGCCACTCCGGCCAGGGCGTCGATGCTCCGCTGGTTCATGCCGGTCCCCTCAGCGGCCTTGCGCACCGACTCGGCCGCGGAATCACCTGCCTGCTTCTGCGCGTTCGTGTAGTCGATCACGGCCTTGTCATCGGCTTCGTCGTTCTCCTTCGCCTGGTCCTTCTTGGCTCCCTCGACCACGTTCTCCGTGATGTCCTCTTGGAGCCATTCCAGGACGTCCCCGGCCAACGGGACCAGTTCGAGGTATTTCCCGCCCGCGGCACTGATCCCGCGGTTGATCCACTTCGCGTTGTCCTCGACGCCCTTGACGTATTCCTCCGCTTTGTGGCCGTTCTCCGCGAACGAGCCCTCGGCCCGCGCCTCCGACAGGATGCCCGCGATCTGGCCGCCGGGGTGCACCACGGCGGCGATCGCCGCGTCCAGTTGCTCGTAATCGTTGCGGTGCTCGAAGACGTCGTTGATGAGCATCGTCGTGTAGGTCCGCTGGGAGGTGGTGATGGCGCCATAGGCGTCCGGGTCCTGGGCAACCGCGCCGATGAAGTCCGCCATGGTCTTCTTGTCGAACACGGCCCGTTCCCCGTTGGCCTTCATCATGTGGCTCGCGTTGTCGGCCGATGCCTGGATGTCCGGCGCGTACTCCGCCGCCATCTGGCCGAAGTGACCGGAGAGTCCCTTCAGCGACCCGTCGGGCTCGCCCGGCTTCGCGGCCACGAGTTCCGGCTTGTCGCCGACCTTCTCGACGACCCGTTCCATGACGGATGCCATCTCCTTGGTGTGCGCCACGGGAGGGGAGTCATCGTCTCCGGGGCCGCGATGGGAGACGGCGGCCATGAGCGCGTCGCCGACGGCCCGTTGGGCCGGGTGCGGGTCCCCGGTCCTGGTGATGTCGAAGCTGTCCATGTAGGGCTTCTTGTCGAGCATGTAGTCGACCATGCCCTGGGCCTTCCCGTGCTGGCCGCCGACCGCCTTGTCGTCCTTGGTGACGATGCCGTCGTGGTTGCTGTCCTCGCGGACCGGCTCGTTGAAGAAGGCCGTCGCAGCGTCGGGGTTGTTGCCGAGGGCCTCCATGAGCCCGGTGAGCGGGTAGAAGCCGCGGCCGCCGCTCTCGCCTTGGTGGAGCACCATGTCCATGCTCATGGGTGTCATGTACTCCCACGCCTGGGGGTTTTTGCGGTCCATGGCAATCATGTCCCGCCCGACCGAGGTCAGGAACTCCGTGTCGTACTTCCCCTCGCGCATCAGCGCGCCGAGCGCCTGGTAGCCGTAGATCTTGGTCACCCCACCGGTGACCTCCATCTCCTTGTGACCGGCCTTCATCAGCCCGGTCGTCCAGGCGGCGTCGAGGTGGTGGGGCACGTCCTTGTGCGTGGCCAGGCCCAGCATGGCGCCCATGTCGCTCTGGATGTTCGCGACCATCAGCGCACGGTCCCGGCCGATCGGGCCGAGGCCCGTCGCGTCGAGCGACATCTTGGAGTACATCTCCAACGTGCCCTCGGGTCCAAGGGTCCGGTAGAAGCCCGTCGCGAACTCGGGGTCCTCCCGGTTGTCGTCGAGGAGGTCCTCCAGCTCGCGAAGCGCCTCGACGTTGCGGGCCGTACCGCCCTCGCCGGTGACCTTCTTCATCAGGTCCGCGGCCCGCACCGCCTGTTCGGCGTCCAGGGTGGCGAACGTGGGGCCGCTGAAGTCGTGCAGGTCGCCCAGGTTCGCCCGCAGGACGCGGCTCAGCGAGTCGTCGGCGTCCGCCGCGTCCTCGACGGCCCGGTTGATGCGGGCCTGCCAGGCGTCGCGGTTCGTACGCAGGGACTGCTGGTAGTCGGGGTCGTGCCGTGCGGCGTTCCGCTCCCCCTCCGTGGCCAGCGGAAGGGCCGTCACGCGGCCGGTCGCGTCCACCTGGAAGCCGGCCGCCGGGGCCTCCGCGGCGAGCTTCTTCAGCTGGTCCTGCGCGGCCTTGAAGGTGGCGTGGGCGTCGGCGAGGACGCCGTGCATCCCCTTGGCCTCCTTGGCCGCGTCCTCGAACTCCTTGGCCGTCTTGGCGACGAACTCTCGCGCCACACCGGCGGTGACGCCGCTCCACTGGGCCTTGTCGGCCTTCGCCTTCATGCCGTTGCGGGCCGCCTCGGCCATCTCGTCGAGCTTGCCCGCCATCGCTTGCCAATCGGTGACGGCGGTCTGGAGCTGCCCCAGCGGCGCGTTCATCACGTTCTCGTACGTCAGCACGGGGGCGCCTACTTGAGGTAGTCGTTGAGGGCGGACGTGGTGAAGTCGGCGTGGAGCTGCTGCTCGTCCTTGGCGTGCGAGGAGAGCGAGTAGTTCAGGCCGTTGGAGATGTTCGCGCAGGCCGCTACGAGGGTTTTGACCTGGCTCTCCCACGTGGTCTGGGCCTTGGACAGGGCGGCCCCGCTCGCGAAGTGCTCCTTCGTGAGCGCGCCCGCGGCCTCGGTGGTGGCCGTGGCCGCGTGCTTGCCGTCGGTCTGCAGGCGCGTGTGCAGCTTGTAGGCCTCGGAGCCGATGGCACCGATGTGGTCCTGGTTGACTTCCAGGTCACCGCCCCCGCCGCCGGGCTCGGGGGCCACCTGGTTGAGCCGCATGGAGACCTTGCTGGTGGCCGTGGCGCGCGCCGCCGACCATTCCTCGTCGAACGACATCGCGTGAACTCCCCTGTGCAGGTCGGAACAGTTCGGATCAGGTCAGCGGTTGGTGCGGCGTACGACCACGGCGGTGACGGCGCCGCCGATCAGCAGGCAGGCGCCCAGCCCGATGCCGAGCCAGGGCAGGAGGCTGCCGCCCTTCCCCGCCGCCTCGGCCCGCGGCGCGGGCGCCTCCGCCGCCTTGCCGTCGGCGGAGGCGCCGGGCGCCGGCGACTTCGCCGCCGCGTCGGCGGCCACGAGATCGGGCAACGGGAACACGTCGGCGGGGCCGGGGTCCCCGGGGGTGGGCAGCGCGATGCGGGGCCGGACGACGCCGTAGCCGACGTAGTCGTTGCGCTCGGCACCGTCCGTCGGCTTGCCGGCAGTGTTCAGCAGGACGCGGAGCACCTGGTTGTTGGTCCAGTCCGGGTGCGCGGCCCAGAGCAGCGCGGCGGAGGCGGAGGCGAGGGCTGTGGCGTCACTGGTGCCGTGCGTCTTGCACAGTCCGGTCTTGCCCTTGCAGGCCGAGACGATGTCGATGCCAGGTGCGGCCATGTCGATCTGGGGGCCGTTCTGTGATTCCTTGGTCGGCATACCGTTCGCGTCCACGGCACTGATGCCGACCACTCCGGGAGTGGCAGCGGGATAGGCGACCTCATTGGTCGTATCGCCCGAGTTGCCGACTGCGGCAAAGATCAACTTCCCCTTCGAGAGCGCATACTTCACCGCAGCGGCCCGTGCCTGATCTTGCTCAGGCTTACCCGGCAGACCCATGGAAATATTGATGACCTTGGCATCTGAATCCGCCGCGTACCGAATAGCTTCGACAATGGATGGAGTCGATGCCCCTTCGAGCATGTTCGGTACTCGAATCGGAAGGATTTTGGCACCGGGTGCGAGGCCATAGGCTCCGTCGCCACTCGGGTGTTTTCCGGTACCGGCGATCATCGCGGCCATGCCGGTGCCGTGTCCGTAGTAGTCGTTGTTCTTGTCGCCCTCGGCATCACCGACAGGGAAGACGGCACCGGGGAGAACCTGCCCTTCGAGTTCCGGAATGCGGTCGACGCCGGTGTCGATCACCGCGACGGTGATCCCCTTACCCGTGCTGATCTTCCACATCTCGTCGGCCTTCATGGCATCGAGATGCCATTGCTGCGAACGAATCGTGTCCGCGTGGGCCGGGGTCGCGGCGACCCCGGCCAGCAGGAGACCCACGAGGGCCGAGGTCGCCTTGCGCATGCGCATCCCGTGCAACGTCCGTTCTGCTCAGTCGATCACCGGCGGCACAACACGACGGTTGCCCTGCCAGGTCTCTTCGTCCTCGGCCAGGTAGTCGGGACGCTCACCCGTCTGATCCTCGCGCCTCTTGCCCGCCGTCCGTGCCCCGGCACCCGCATGGCCCACGGCGCCCGAGCCCGTGGCGCCGTTGGCGTTCCGTACAAGGCCTGAACCACCCGGGGTGAACGGCTGCCCGCCCGTTGTCGGGCGACCGGCTGCCCCCGCAGGGCGCCCTCCGACGACACCGCCCTGTTCCATGGCCAGTCGGCGGCCCGCCGCAGAGCCTGCTGCGGCGCCGTGTCCGCCGCCGAGCCCTCCGCCCATTCCGCCCATGGCGCGGCCTGCCTGAGTCCCTTCGGCACCGATGACCGTGCCCCGGGGAATGCCCGCGCTGGGACCGCCAGACGCCACCGGCCGGCCACCGACGATCCCGCTGTCACGCGGAGGCATCCCGGGGAAGCCGCCCACGCCGCCGACCTTGCCGCCGCCGAAAGCGGCTGGCCCACTCGCTCCAGGAAGGTTGCCGATGCCGCCGGAGCCAGCCCTGCCGTGCGCCATAGCTCCGCTGATCGGCGAAAGCGCCAACGGCGGGACGAAACCGCCCCCGGGGTTCACGCTGCCGCCGGTCGGCAGCGGACTCGGCGTGCCCAGCGTCGGGGGGACAGTTGTGGTCGGGAGGGTGGCAACACTGTCAAGGTCCACGTTCACGTCACGGTCCGGAACCCATGGAGTGGGAGTGGGAGTGGGAGTGGGTACGGGCGCCGCGGGCGTCGGAGGAGTGTGGCCCTCTCGCAGAGGGCTACCGGACGTAGACGCGGGGGCATCCGAAGGTCCTCCCCCGGGACCACCGGACGAGCCATGTGGAGTGAACACCGAATTACTCACCCCACCCTGGACACCGCCGCCCCCTCCAGGACGAGCCATGTCCACCCCGGAGTCGTAGCCGCTCGGTACCAGCACGTCCGGCGGAGGCGGGAAAGTAGGAGCCTCCGCCTTGTTCATCTCCGTCGACGACAGCTCGTACGCCTCGGCCAGCTTCTTCATCAGCTGCACGGCCTCGGTGTGGTCCGTGTTCAGCTTCGACTGCGCCTGGGGGCCGATCGTCCGGGAGTCCGGGTCGTTGTGGTACTTGCGGGCCGCCTCCAGGTTCGCCGCGGCGTCCGTGTCGTAGGCCGGCATGGTCTGCGCCTCGTACATCTTCTGGACGGCCTGCGTCATCCAGTGGGAACCGTGGGCGCTGTACTCGCTCAGTCGCAGCGTCGCGTTGCCCGCCCGGCCGACCCACTCCTGGAAGGCGACGGCTCCTTCGCCCTCCCAGCCGGTCACCTGGTGCTTCTTGAGCTTTTCCGCGATCTTGGCGATGTCGTCCGCAGCCTTCTTGAGCTGCTCGGCCCGCGCCTTGACCGTGCTCGGGTCCAGCGCTTCACTCATCGCCTTGAGCTGCTGGTGCGTGAACGCCTCGAAATCCGTCGCCATCAGACGTTGCCCCCCGTCACGTTGCCGGCGTTCTTGTGGTCCAGGTACGGGTCACGGGACCGCACGTAGTGCCGTTCCGCCTCCTTCGCGATGGCCGCCATGCGGCGCTGAGTCTCCAGGTCCACACCCGCGTACCCGTTGCCCGCCGACAGCACGGCGATGCCCAGGGCCTCGATCTGCCCCGCCAGGCCCTTCGAGAGCTTTTCCAGCTCCGTCGTGACCGTGTTGTACGACGCGTAGATGGCCGTGGCCTCCGCGAAGCCCTGGCCGAGGGCCGCCTGGGTCAGCGTGCCGTTCGCCAGCTTCTTGTGGTCCGCCTCGGATCCGCCCAGCTCTTCCAGCAGGGCATCCACCATGCCCTTGTACTCCTTCAGCGAGTCCTGCTCGACCGCCAGGGCCGCCGCCTGCGCCCTGATCGCGTCCGCGATGCCCGCCGTAGGGCCCAACCCGAACAGGCCCGTCCCGTTGTCCTCTGCCACGATGGCCTCCCCGACTCCCCGTCATCCCCGTAGGCGCGGCGTCTCCGCCGCACCCCGTCCCCGTTCGCACCCGTTCGCACGCGAACGCGAGCAGGCTCACTGATCACTCTAGCGACCGGGACCGACAGTCCCAACCCGGGGTTGCACGTGCAATGCGGGTCACACGGTCACGAGTTGGGTACGGCCACCGCCGCCGACGGCCTGATCGGGAGCCTGTTCACCGGCCGTCCCGTCGCCGCCCGCACCGCCGAGGCCACCGCCGCCGGCGTCGTGACCACCGGGACCGCGCTCGCCGCCTTCGCGCCGAACGGGGCCACCACGTCCCGCTCCTCCACCAGCTTGACGATGCGCACCACCGGGGCGTCCAGGGACGTCGGCAGGGCGTAGCCCGTCAGGTCCGGGTGGCGGACGAGGCCCGCGACCGTGCGGAGGTTCTCCGTCAGGGCCGCGCCGACGCCCTGCGTGACGCCGGCCTCGATCCGGGCCTCCAGCTGGCGGGGGTTGAGGACGCGGCCGACGTCCTGGGCGACGGCCAGTTCGACCACCCGTACCGAGCCCAGCTCGATGTCCACGTCCACCACCGCGCGGATCGCGCAGAAGGCCAGGCCGACGAAGGCGTCGCCCTGGCCGTCGGCGTCCAGGGGCTCCGTCGGGTGGGGGCGGCACTGGGCCGTGGCCCACAGTTCCTTGCCCTCCATCGCCTCGAGGACCGGCAGGGAGAACGCGCCGTCGTACGAGGTGATCCGGCCGTCCGTGATCTGCAGGAGCTCGGTGGACATGCCCAGTTTGTGCGCCATCGGCTGCAGGAGCTGGGTGCGGACCATCTTCGCCGCCCGCTCCACCGCGCCGCCCGACACCCACGTGTGGCGGCCGTGCGCCGCCGGACCCGCCGGGGGCTGGTCGGTGTCGACCGGGGCCATCGCGACCTCGTCGACGCCGAGCACCTCCTGGACGATCTGGCGGGCGAGGGTGGCGAAGCCCTGGCCGGTGTCGACCGCCGCGCAGATGACCGTGGCGACGCCGTTGACGACCTTCACGGTGGCCGTGGAGACCTCGTCCGCGCCCTCCGCGCCGAGCATGTGCACCATGCCGACCCCGTACCCGACGCCCCGCCGCACCGCGCCCGGTTCGCCCGCGCCCTCCGGGCCGCCGGGCAGCAGCCACTCGTCCTCCGAGGTGTCCTTCGGGAGGGCCGGCAGCTCGAAGTCGCGGACCGCGCGCAGGAGTTCCGCCACCGGCGCCGGGCAGGTGACCGTCTGGCCGGTGGGCAGGAGGTCGCCGGTGGCCAGCACGTTGCGCATGCGCAGCTCGGCGCCGTCGATGCCGAGGGCCGCGGCCAGCTTGTCCATCTGGCCCTCGTACGCGGCGCAGACCTGCATGGCGCCCTCGCCGCGGACGTGGCCCGACGGCGGGTTGTTGGTGCGCACGACCCAGCCCTCGACGAAGGCGTGCGGGACGACGTACGGGCCGCAGGCGAACGCGACCGCCGCCGCCAGGGACTCCGAGGAGGAGTCGGCGTACGCGCCCGCGTCCATCAGGATCTGGGCCTCGACCTTGACGAGGCGGCCCTCGGCGTCCGCGTGGTGGCGGTAGCGCAGCAGGGTGGGGTGGCGGTGCGTGTGCCCGAGGAAGGACTCCTCGCGGGTGGCGGCCAGCTTGACCGGGCAGCCCGTACGCAGGGCGAGGAGGCCCAGCGGCAGCTGGAAGGCGGCGTCCTCGCGGTCCGCGGTCGCGCCGGGGACCCCGGTGACCACGACGCGGACCCGGTCCGGCTCCAGCCCGAAGCAGGCGGCGGCCAGGTCGCGGTCGGTGTGCGGGTCGGTGGAGGCGGTGTACAGCTCCACTCCGCCGTCGGGGCGCGGTACGGCCAGTCCGGCCTCGGCGCCGATGGGCGCGGGGTCCTGGCGGCCGATCCGGTAGAGGCCCTCGACGACGACCTCGCCGGTGGCGTCCGGGTCGCCGTAGCGGAGCGGGATGTGCCGGATCAGGTTGCCGTCGGGGTGCAGGGCGGGGGCGCCGAAGGACTGCTCGGGGTCGGTGACGGCGTCGAGGAGCTCGTACTCGACGGCGATCGCGGCCGCGGCGAGCCGGGCGGTGTCGGGGTGGTCGGCGGCGACCGCGGCGATGGCCTCGCCGTGGTGGCGCACGAGGTCGTGCGCGAACACCGGGCGGTCGGCGACGCGGCGGCCGTGCGTGGTGGCACCGGGGACGTCGGCGTGGGTGACGACGGCGCGCACGCCGGGCATCTCGGCGGCGGCCGAGGTGTCGATGGACAGGATGCGGGCGTGGGCGTGCGGGGAGCGCAGTACGGCGGCCCACAGGAGGCCCTCGGCCCACAGGTCGGCGGCGTAGGGGAAGGTTCCCTCGGCCTTGGCCCGGGTGTCGGCGGCGGGCACGTTGGCGCCGATGCCGCGCGGCGGCTGGTCCGGCGCGGCCTCGGAGGGGTCGCCGGCCGCCTTGGCCGCGACCGAGTGGTTGACCGCTGTCGTCGCCGTCGCCGCGTCCTGCCCGCTCACTCCGTGCCCCCGCTCACTGCGTGCCTCCGTGGTGGATGCCGCCCTCGCCGGGCGGTGCCTGGTGCGGAATGCGCGGCTCGTGCCCGCCGTGCGCACCGGACCCCGACGACCTGGCGGTCCCGGCCTGCGTCGCCGACGGCTCGGCCGCGGCCGCCTCGCGCCCCGCCACGACCTCGCGGACGGCGTCGACGACCCCCGCGTAACCGGAGCAGCGACAGAGGTTGCCGCACAGGGCCTGGCGGGTCTCCAGCTCGTTGGGGGCGTGGTTGCCCTCCAGCAGGTCGTGGATGGTCATGGCCATGCCCGGTACGCAGAACCCGCACTGCACCGCACCCGACCTGCACAACGCCTGCTGGACGTCCGAGAGTTCCCCGCCCGTCGCGAGCCCCTCGACGGTGCGGACCTCACTGCCGGCGGCCGTCGCGGCCGGCACGAGGCAGGAGGCGACGAGCCGGCCGTCGACCTGCACGGCGCAGGCGCCGCACTCGCCCTGCGAGCAGCCGTCCTTGGCGCCGGCGAGGCCGAGGCGCTCGCGCAGCACGTAGAGGAGGGACTCGCCGATCCAGGCGCCGGTGACGGGCCGGTCGGCGCCGTTGACGCGCAGGACGTAGGAGGCCGCCGGATGCTCGTGCTGGGCGACGGCGGCGGTACCCGTCTCGTCCTCGTACGCCGGCCCCTCCGCCGGGAGCTCCCCGGCAGCGCCCTCGCCCCGGAGTTCCAGGGCGCGGTCGGCGGTGTCCGCGTCCGGCACGTGCGCGGCCCCGGTGTCCGCGGGGGCCGGGCCCGCTGCGGCGAAGCCGCGGCCGTCCGTGTCGGCGTGCTCCGCCGCGGGACCGCCGGCCCCGTCGCCGGCGGAACCGTCCACGGGTACCGGCCCGCCGACGGGCCCGTACCCCGACGCGGCGCCCGGCTCCCGGCCGGCGTCCGGCGCCGGGTCGTACTCCACGTCCGGGGCCGGGTCGTACTCCGCATCCCGGGCAGCGCCGAACTCCGCGCCCCGGGCAGCGTCGTACTCCACGTCCGGCGCCGGGTCGTAGGCGGCGTCCCGGTTCGGGTCGCGCTCCGGGTCGGTCTGCGCCGCCTCGGGGACGGCTCCGGCCGGCAGGCCGGTACCGGGCTCGGGAACCGGACCGGCCTCGCGCCCGCGCCCGAGCCCGTCACCCCGCTCCGGCGCGCGGCCGGACTCCGGCGCGTGCTCCTGCTCCGGCGCGTGGCCGAAGGCGGCGAAGCCGTGCCCGTCGGTGTCCGGGTCCCGGGCGGCCCGCGCCGAACCGGCGGCCGGCTCCGCGGGTTCGGGCCCGGGCTCGGGTTCGGCGCGCACTCCGCCGAAGAGGTCCAGCTCGCCCGGGGCGGGCCGCTCCCCCGGCTCCGGCGTCGCCGCCGGGCCGTGGGCGGCGTCGATGTCGTGCGGGGCCGGGTGCGCGGGCTCGCCCTCGGCCACCGGTTCGCCGTCGGGCAGCGGAGTTCCCACGCCGGGGCCGCCCAGCACGCGCGGTCCGCGGCGCGAGGAGCCCACGCCGGGGCCGTCGGCGGCCCGCCCGGCCGCGGCGGCCGCCACGGCGGCGTCGGTGCCCGGCAGGACGCCCGCGCCGGTCTCGCCGGAGGGCTGTTGCGCGGCGTAACCGCGGGCGCCCTCGAAGTCGGGGTGGTTCGCCCACGGGGCGGGGGCGCCGCCCGGAAGCGTCGCCGGGGCCTGGCTCCAGTCGGCGTCCAGCCCGCCTTGCCGGAAGTCCCCGGTCCGGCCGGGGGCGTCACCCCGGTCGTACGGGCCGGACACGCCGCTGAGGTCGTACTGCCCGGACGCCTCGCCGGACGCGTACGGGTCCGGCGCCCCACCCGGCGCGTACGGGCCCGTCGCCTCGCCCAGGTCGTACTGCCCGGACGCGTCGCCGCCCGACGCGTACTGGCCGGACACGCCGCTCAGGTCGTACTGGCCGGACACGCCGCTGAGGTCGTACTGCCCGGACACATCGCCCTGTTCGGACAGTTCGGGCAGGACCCACTGCCCCGTGGCCGCGTCCGGAACGGTGCCCGCGGCCTGCGCCGCCTGCGCCGCCTGCGGGAACCGCCACTCCGCGGTCTCGCTCTGCCCCTGCCGGTGTTCCTGGACCTGCCGGTGTTGCTCCTGGACCCGGCCCTGCGCCTGCCCCTCGGCCCGGCCGTGCCGCTGCCCCTGCTCCGCCGGGGCGAACGCCGCCGCCACCGAGGCCGGCAGCGGGATCGACGCCGGAATGGGACCCCCGACCGGGGCCGGCCCCTGGCCGACCACCCTGCCGGAGGCGGTGCCGGGCGCCGGGTCGGCGGGTGCCGAACCGGCCGCTTCCGGCCACTGCACCGGGTTCGTCCAGGAGCCGGTGGCGGCCGGGTCCGTCGTGGCCGAGCCGAGCGGCACGATCATCGGCGGCGGCACGTACCCGTGCCCCGGCGCGGCCAGGGGCTCCCCGGTGCCGAGCGCGTCCAGCATGTCCTGCGGCAGCTTCACGAAGGCCGTCGCGTCGGAGTCGTACTCGCCGCCGTGCGGCACCGGCTCCCAGCCCCATTCGGGGCCCGCGGAACCCGCGTTGCCCGGGTCCCCAGTCGCTCCGCTCACGTACCCGTTCCCGTTCCCACTCATGAGGTCAGTGCCCTCCCCAGGGCCCTCCGTGCCAGTACGGCCACCGTCCGCCGCAGATGCAGAACTCCGGGAGCCACCGGTTCGCCCTGGTCGGGCACGCAGGCCGCCGCGACGTACTCGCCGAAGGCCTCCAGCGCCTCGGGGGCCAGGCTCCGCTCACCGTCCCAGTCGATCAACGAGGCCACCCACTGCTCCGCCTCCAGCGGCCGCAGCGGCATCGGGGCGACCGCCCCGATCGCGCAGCGCACGCCCCGGCGCGCGGGGTCCAGTACGAGACCCACGGACGCCACCGCGCGCCCCGGTCCGGTACGGCCCGTGGCCTTCAGGAACACCTGGGGCGCGTGCAGCAGCGGTACCCGCACGAAGCCGATGAGCTCCCCGGGCCGGAGCATCTCGCGGCCGGCGAGCAGGTACGACACGGGGATCTCGCGCGATCCGCCCGGGCCGACGATGACGAGCACGGCCTCCAGCGCGGCCAGCACGGGCAGGGCGTCGCCGGTCGGCGCGGCGGTGGCGATGTTCCCGCCGAGGGTGCCGGCGTTGCGGATCTGCGGGGGCCCGGCGGCGCGCGCGGCGGCCGCCAGCGCGGGGATCAGGGCGGCGAAATCCGGCCGTCCCATCCGGGCGTGGGTGAGGCCCGCGCCGAGCAGCGCGTGCCCGTCCTGGTACTGCCAGCCGCGGATCTCGTTGATCCGTCCCAGCCCGACGAGCGCGGCGGGCCGCAGCTGCCCGGCGTTGACGGCGGCCATGAGGTCGGTGCCCCCGGCGACGGGGACGGCGGCGGGCATGGCCGTGAGAGCCGCGACGGCCTCGTCGAGCGAGGCCGGCAGCGTCACGGACTGCCCTGCCTGCGACCCCTGAGGCTCGTGAGGCCCCTGAGAGGAATGCGGTGCGTGCGATGCGTGCGGTGCGTGCGTGGTCAACCCAGCTGCCCCTTCCCGATGTCCCGGTCCCGGCGCTCACGCCTGTCCGCCGTACGGTACGTGCTCACCGCCGGGACGTGGCAACTCTGGCACATCTTCCGGGCCGCCCGGCGCGAGGGTCGGCCGGGCGGCCGCCGCCCCCGCCCGCCTCGCGCGATCGCCCGGTTTTCCCCGTATCCACCGAAATCGAGGAAGAGTTCCGGTTCGAAACGTTTCGCAGCGCCCCGCCGCCCGCCGTCACACGTTCGGGGGTTCACCCTCGATCGGACGTCCGAGCACACCGGGCCGGCGCTGCCAGGGCAGCGGACCGCCCGGCGGCCGGTAGCCGACGCCGAGTGCGTCCAGCCGCCGGTAGTGCGTCGTCATCCGCTCTTCGAATCCGGCGAAGTCCCGCTCCTCCGGGGCCGGCTGCCCCGACCACACCACCTCGGCGAAGGCGGCGAGACGGGGGAACACCTGGTAGTCGACGCGGCCCTGATGTTCCATCACCTCGGTCCACACGTTGGCCTGGGCGCCCAGGACGTGCGCGGCCGCCTCCGGCGTCAGCTCGGGCGGCACCGGCTCGAAGCGGTACACGTCCTCCAGCGACCGCACGTACCCGATGGGCACCGGCTCGCCGGGGCCGCCGTCCTGACGGTGGTCCAGGTACACCTGCTGCTCGGGGCACATCACCACGTCGTGCCCCGCCTCGGCGGCGGCGATGCCGCCCGCGTAACCGCGCCACGAGGACACGGCCGCGCCCGGTGCCAGCCCGCCCTCCAGGATCTCGTCCCAGGCGATGAGCCGCCGGCCGCGCTCCGCGAGCCAGCCGTCGAAGTGCCGGACGAACCAGGACTGCAGGCCGTCCTCCCCGTCCACCCCCAGCTCCGCGATCCTCGCCTGCGCGGTGGCCGAGGCCCGCCACTGCGCCTTGGGGCACTCGTCGCCGCCCACGTGCACGAAGGGCGAGACGTCCGCCGGGAAGAGGCCCAGGAGCTCCTCGAAGACCCCCTCGTAGAACCGCAGCACGGCCTCGGTCGGCGCGAGCACGTTCTCGGTGATCCCCCAGTCGTCCCACACCGTCAGCGCGGCCGTGTCCACGACGTCGGTGTTGCCCAGCTCCGGGTAGGCGGCGATCGCGGCCTGCGAGTGCCCCGGCACGTCGATCTCGGGAACGACCCGGACGTGCCGCTCCGCCGCGTACGCGACGATCTCGCGGATGTCGTCCTGGGTGTAGAAGCCGCCGTGCGGGGTCTCGCTCCACAGCGGCGAGGCCCGGTGCCCCCACCGGCTGCGCGCCCGCCACGCGCCGACCCCGGTCAGGCGCGGGTACCGCTTGATCTCGACGCGCCAGCCCTGGTCGTCCGTCAGGTGCAGGTGCAGCACGTTCAGCTTGTGCGCGGCGAGCAGGTCGATGTACCGCAGGACGCCGTCCTTGGGCATGAAGTGCCGCGCGACGTCGAGCATCATGCCGCGCCACCCGAACCGGGGGGCGTCGGCGACGGCGACGTACGGCAGGCTCCAGGTCCGGCCGGGCAGCGGCGCCCTGCGGTGGGCGTCGGGCCCGAGCAGCTGACGCAGCGTCTGGGCGGCCCAGAACAGCCCGGCCGCGGTCGCACCGGTGAGCTCCGCGCCGTCCGCGCCGACGTCGATGCGGTACGCCTCCGGGCCGGACCCGCCGGCCAGCGCGGGGTCGATGCGCAGCCGCAGCTCCCCAAGCGCCCCCGTGGCGGCGTCCGGCAGGCTCCAGCCGGTGGCCGCGCCCAGCTCGCGGCGCAGCCAGCGCGCGGTGTCCGCGGTGCCCGGGCCGGCGTCGAGGGCCGGGTGGGCCGGGAGGGCGTAGCGGTGTCCGTCCCGGTGGGGAACGGCGTTCCGGGGTGCGGGGATCAGGTCCATGCGTCAGCCCTTCGCGGCAGCCAGCCCGTTGCGCACCGTGCAACGCTTGTTCCGCAGTGCGCTTAAGCGGCCGACCCTAACCCGCTCCGCGGGCACGGCAAAGGCCCCCGGGGTGCGCCGACGCGCACCCCGGGGGCCCCGGTCCTTCTCGGAGCGGCCGGACCTACTTGTCCTTGCCGCCCTTGTCCTTGTCCCCACCGGGACCCATGGACTCGTAGATCTCCTTGCACATGGGGCAGACCGGGTACTTCTTCGGGTCCCGGCCCGGCACCCAGACCTTGCCGCAGAGCGCGACGACGGGGGTGCCCCCGAGCGCGCTCTCCATGATCTTGTCCTTCTGGACGTAGTGGGCGAAGCGCTCGTGGTCGCCGTCACCGTGGGAAACCTGCGGCGTCGGCTCTACGAGGGTCCCCGTGCCAGTCCCGCGATCGGGCTCAAGAGTGCTCATGGACCCAGGGTACCGACCCCCGCCCGGGTCAGTTCAGCGACGGGTCGTCCGGATAGGTGGCGACCATCGCGAGGTCGCTGCGCTGGCGGCGCAGCACCGCCCGCCAGAGGCGTTCCGGATCGGGGAAGGCGATGTCGCCGGGCTCCGACTCCACCACGTACCAGGCGCCCTCGCCGAGCTCGCCCTCCAGTTGGCCGGGCCCCCATCCGGAGTAGCCGGCGAAGATGCGCAGGCTCCCCAGGGCCGCGGCCAGCAGCTCCGGCGGCGCCTCCAGGTCGACCAGGCCGATGGCCCCGTGCACCCGGCGCCAGCCGAGGGGGCCCTCCTCCCCCGGGATGACCGCCACGCCCAGCGCCGAGTCCAGGCCCACTGGCCCGCCCTGGAAGACCACGCCGGGCTCGCCGGCCAGGGGCGCCCAGGGCAGCAGGACCTCGCCGACGCCCACCGGGGTCGGCCGGTTGAGGACGACGCCGAGCGAGCCCTGCTCGTCGTGGTCGAGCAGCAGCACCACCGCGCGGTCGAAATTCGGGTCCGCGAGGACGGGGGTGGCCACGAGCAACCGGCCTGTGAGGGAGGACACCTCGGTCATGCCGCCATGATCCCGCACATTCGCCCTTCCGGGGGATCGGACGGCGAGATCGAATCCCGCGCAGCTCAGGGCACACGGCGGCGACGGGGGACCCGCGTCGCCGGAGCAGGCGGAACGCGACACTCCGCCATGAGGTGGATACGGAGGGTGTTGTACCGAATTCATGACAGTCCTACGGCCGCGTCAGCCCTACGAACAAAGGGGTGGTGACCCTTACTCTTCTCACTGGCCCCCTGCCCACCCCTCCCGGAACGCGAGATTCATGACCGGCATCAGTGACGATGTACTGCTTGTCCACGGCGGTACCCCGCTCGAGGGCGAGATCCGTGTCCGCGGTGCGAAGAACCTCGTGCCCAAGGCCATGGTCGCCGCTCTGCTCGGCAGCGGACCCAGTCGGCTGCGGAACGTTCCCGACATCCGTGACGTGCGCGTCGTGCGCGGGCTGCTCCAGCTCCACGGTGTGACGGTCCGTCCCGGCGAGGAGCCGGGCGAGCTGGTGCTCGACCCGACCCACGTCGAGAGCGCGAACGTCGCCGACATCGACGCCCACGCGGGCTCGTCGCGCATCCCGATCCTCTTCTGCGGCCCCCTGCTGCACCGCCTGGGCCACGCCTTCATCCCCGGCCTGGGCGGCTGTGACATCGGCGGCCGGCCGATCGACTTCCACTTCGACGTGCTCCGCCAGTTCGGCGCGACCATCGAGAAGCGCGAGGGCGGCCAGTACCTGGAGGCTCCCCAGCGCCTGCGCGGCACCAAGATCCGCCTGCCCTACCCGTCGGTCGGCTCGACCGAGCAGGTGCTGCTGACGGCCGTACTGGCCGAAGGCGTCACCGAGCTCAGCAACGCCGCGGTGGAGCCGGAGATCGAGGACCTCATCTGCGTCCTGCAGAAGATGGGCGCCATCATCTCCGTCGACACCGACCGGACCATCCGGATCACCGGTGTGGACCGTCTCGGCGGCTACAACCACAAGGCCCTCCCGGACCGCCTGGAAGCGGCCTCCTGGGCCTCCGCGGCCCTGGCCACCGGCGGCAACATCTACGTGCGCGGCGCCCAGCAGCGCTCGATGATGACGTTCCTGAACACCTACCGCCGCGTCGGCGGGGCGTTCGAGATCGACGACGAGGGCATCCGCTTCTGGCACCCCGGCGGCCCGCTGAAGGCCATCGCGCTGGAGACGGACGTGCACCCCGGCTTCCAGACCGACTGGCAGCAGCCGCTCGTGGTGGCCCTGACGCAGGCCTCCGGCCTCTCGATCGTCCACGAGACGGTCTACGAGTCCCGCCTCGGCTTCACCTCGGCGCTCAACCAGATGGGTGCTCACATCCAGCTGTACCGCGAGTGCCTGGGCGGCTCGGCCTGCCGCTTCGGCCAGCGCAACTTCCTGCACTCGGCGGTCGTCTCCGGCCCCACCAAGCTGCAGGGCGCCGACCTGGTCATCCCCGACCTGCGCGGCGGCTTCTCGTACCTGATCGCGGCGCTGGCGGCCGAGGGCACCTCGCGGGTCCACGGCATCGACCTGATCAACCGCGGCTACGAGAACTTCATGGAGAAGCTCGTGGAGCTCGGCGCGAAGGTCGAGCTGCCCGGCGGCGACGTCGTCTGAGCCGTACCACCGGTGCCTGGAGGCCCCCCGGACCCCGCAAGGGGACCGGGGGGCCTTTCCCGTGGCCCCGTAACGGCCCCGTACGGCCCCCACGGCCCGTGCGGGGCCCCACGGCCCCCACGGCCCACAGCGGCCGCGGGCGGCCCCGCACGCGCCGAAGGGCGGCCACCCCGTACGGGGTGGCCGCCCTTCGGCGTTACTGCGTCACGCTGCCGTCCCGGGGGCCGGTGCGGCCCTCGGCACAAGGGCGGACTACTTGCCCTTGGCGGCTTCCTTGAGCTTGGAGCCCGCGGAGACCTTCACGCTGTAGCCGGCCGGGATCTGGATGGGGTCGCCGGTCTGCGGGTTGCGCGCGGTGCGAGCGGCACGGTGGGTGCGCTCGAAGGTCAGGAAGCCGGGGATGGTGACCTTCTCGTCGCCCTTGGCGACGATCTCGCCGACGGTCTCGGCGAGCGCGGCCAGAACGGCGTCGGCGTCCTTGCGGGTCACCTCGGCGCGCTCGGACAGAGCGGCCACCAGCTCACTGCGGTTCATGTTGTACTCCCGTGTTCAACTTGCCTTAGAGGCGTGAGATCGAAGCCGATGCTGCCAGGGCCCTCGGACAGTCCCCGGACCCGGGTCTGAACGTCAGACCCTCTCGCCCGGTTACGCATCCTGCCCCCACCAGCGGCGGGAAAGCCAATCCGGCACCCGCCGGGGTCACACGAAAAGCGCCACAGTCACGCGGCGGTGACGCTCCGTCCGCCTTCGGCCGATGCGGACCGCGGACCGCGCGGGCATCCCCGCAACCCTAGAGGCGGCCCGGCGGGCCCGCATCTCGCGACGCGCCGGGATCGGGGGGCGTGAGGGCGCTCACAGGGGCCGTCAGGCCCCCGAGGCGGCCTTGCGGACGGCGCCGGCGACCGCGCCCGCGACCTTGTCGTTGAAGACCGACGGGATGATGTAGTTCGCGTTCAGCTCGTCCTCGCCGACGACGTCCGCCAGCGCGGCCGCGGCGGCCAGCATCATGTCCGTGTTCACGGTGCGGGACTGAGCGTCCAGCAGGCCGCGGAAGACGCCCGGGAAGACCAGCACGTTGTTGATCTGGTTCGGGAAGTCGGAGCGGCCGGTGGCCACGACGGCGGCCGTCTGACGGGCGACCGCCGGGTCCACCTCGGGGTCCGGGTTCGCGAGCGCGAACACGATGGCACCCTCGGCCATGGCGGCCACGTCGTCGCCGGAGAGCACGTTCGGGGCCGAGACGCCGATGAAGACGTCGGCTCCGACCACGGCCTCCTTCAAGGTGCCCGTGTAGCCCTCGGGGTTGGTGTTGTCGGCGATCCAGCGCAGCGGGGAGTCGGCGGCCGCGTCGACGAGGTCGGGGCGGCCCGCGTGCACGACGCCGTGGATGTCGGCGCTCACCGCGTTCTTCACACCCGCCGCGAGCAGCAGCTTCAGGATGGCCGTACCGGCCGCGCCGGCTCCGGACATGACGACCTTGACGTCGCCGACCGCCTTGCCGACCACGCGCAGCGCGTTGGTGAGGGCGGCGAGCACCACGATCGCGGTGCCATGCTGGTCGTCGTGGAAGACGGGGATGTCGAGGGCCTCGCGCAGCCGTGCCTCGATCTCGAAGCAGCGCGGCGCGGAGATGTCCTCCAGGTTGATGCCGGCGAAGCCCGGGGCGATCGCCTTGACGATCGCGACGATCTCGTCGGTGTCCTGGGTGTCGAGGCAGATCGGCCAGGCGTCGATGCCGGCGAAGCGCTTGAAGAGGGCGGCCTTGCCCTCCATGACGGGCAGCGCGGCCATCGGGCCGATGTTGCCGAGGCCCAGGACGGCGGAGCCGTCCGTCACGACTGCGACGGAGTTGCGCTTGATGGTGAGGCGGCGCGCGTCCTCGGGGTTCTCGGCGATCGCCATGCACACGCGGGCCACGCCCGGGGTGTAGATCATCGAGAGGTCGTCGCGGTTGCGGATGGGGTGCTTGGACGCCATCTCGATCTTGCCGCCGAGGTGCATCAGGAAGGTCCGGTCGGAGACTTTGCCGAGGCTCACGCCCTCGATGCCGCGCAGTTTCTCGACGATCTCGTCCGCGTGCGCCGTGGACGTCGCGGCGATGGTGACGTCGATCCGGAGCTTCTCGTGGCCGGAGGCGGTCACATCGAGGCCGGTGACCGAGCCGCCGGAAGACTCCACGGCGGTGGTGAGCTGGGAGACCGCGGTTCCGCTCGCGGGCACTTCCAGGCGGACCGTCATCGAATACGAGACGCTGGGCGCCGTTGCCATGGCCGTGTTCCTCTTCTGTCCCTGGTTTTCGCTGTACACACAGAGCCCCGCGCACGGCAGGCGTGGCAGGACCTGTTGTCCGATCGTCCCACCTACCAGCCGGTACAAGGTAACCAGCTACAAATTTCGGAAAGACACTTCCACCATACGAGAGAGTGGAGGTGCGCGGAATGGTGGGTTGATACGAAACAGGTCCGCGCCCCCCACGGATTGGGGGGCGCGGACCTGGTGTGACTGCTACTTCGGGTACTGCTGCGTACCGCTAGCTCACTACTGCTGACGTCTATGACACCGACCCGCCATGCTCGCCTCGCGGCAAGTGGTCGCTCTAAGCGACGAAGGTTGGGCCCGGGGGCTTGGATCGAGTCGGTGCCGTACCCAGGCTAACAAAGGATCGCCGGAAGTGAGCCCCCTCCCGGGGGCCGATTCCGGACACCACGCTCCCGGCTGCCGACCATCCGGCCGTACGCCCCCGGCGGCTACGGGAGCAGCAGCTCCGGGACCCCGTCCGCGTCGGGCCGGTCGCGCTCCGCGGAGACCACCGTGAGCTGCTGGGTCGCGCGCGTCAGCGCCACGTACAGCACGCGCAGGCCCGCCGGGGACTCGTCCGCGATCTCCGCCGGGGAGACCACCACCGTCGCGTCGTACTCCAGCCCCTTGGCCTCCAGGCTGCCCAGCGCGACCGCCCGGCCGCCGAGCTCCGCGAGCCAGCCCGCGGCCTCCGCGCGCCGGTCCATGGCCACGACCACGCCCACGGTGCCGTCCACCTGGTCCAGCAGCCGGCGGGTCTCCTCGCGCACGGCGGCCCCCAGGTCTGCCCCGGCGGCCGTGAAGCGGGGCTCCAGGCCCGTGGAGCGCACCGCGGTCGGCGGCTCCATCCCCGGCATCGCCCGTCGCAGCACCCGGGAGGCCACCTCGGCGACCTCCGCCGGGTTGCGGTAGTTCACGGTGAGGGTGAACCGGCGGCGCGGACGGCTGCCCAGGGCCTCGTCGCGGGCGGCGGCCGCCTCCTCCGGATCCGTCCAGGAGGACTGCGCCGGGTCGCCGACCACCGTCCAGGTCCCCATCCGGCCGCGGCGGCCCACCATCCGCCACTGCATGGGCGTCAGGTCCTGGGCCTCGTCCACGATGACGTGCGCGTACTCGGTGCGCTCCGCCGCGAGCCGCTCGGCCCGCTCCCACTGGGTCTCCTCGCGGGTCGGCATCAGCTCCTCCAGACCGCTGAGCTGGTCCAGCGGGTCCATCTCCCGCTTCCGCTTGGGCCGGGCGGGCGCGCCGAGGAGCAGCTGGAGCTCGTCCAGCAGGGCCACGTCGTGCACCGACAGGGGGCCCTTGCCGTCGGGGCCGAGCCGACGCAGCGAGCGGGCCAGCTGGCGGGTCTCGCGCGGGGCCAGGTCCCGGCGCGACCAGCGGCCGAGCCGGCGCTCGTCGGCCATGGAGGCGAGCACGGCGCGCGGGGTCAGCTCGGGCCACCAGGCGCCCAGGAAGCCGATGAAGGCGTCCTCGGTGGAGACGTCCTCGTCGAAGGCGGAGCGCAGCTCGGCGGCCAGCTCCGGGTCGCTGTGCCGGCCGGAGCCGCCGGACTTCGCGTACAGCGCGTCGAGCAGCAGCTTGCGGGCGCGCGGCCGCAGCAGGTTGACGGGCGCGGTGCCGCTGAGCGCGTTCTGCCGGATGCGGTCGAGCTCGGCGGACTCCAGTTCCTGGCGGCGCCCGAAGGCCACCACGCGCAGCCGGTCGGGCGCGTTCCCGAGCTCCAGGGCGCCCCGTACGGCCTTGCGCAGCACCTTGAGCATCCGGGAGGAGCCCTTGATCCGGGCCGTGACCGGGTCGTCGTACGTGGTCGCCTCGGCGCCGTCGACCAGCGAGCCGAGCGCGCGGATGGCGACCTGGCCCTCCTCGCCGAGGGAGGGAAGGACGCCCTCGGTGTACGCGACGAGCAGCGGCGTCGGGGAGACGATGAGGATGCCGCCGGAGTAGCGGCGCCGGTCCTGGTAGAGCAGGTAGGCGGCGCGGTGCAGGGCGACGGCGGTCTTGCCGGTGCCCGGCCCGCCCGCGACCTCGGCCACGGACGCGGCGGGCGCCCGGATGACCAGGTCCTGCTCGGCCTGGATGGAGGAGACGATGTCCCGCATCGAGTGCGTGCGGGCCCGCCCGAGGGCGGCCATCAGGGCGCCGTCGCCGATGGCGGGCAGCTCCCGGCCGTCCAGGGAGGCGGTGACCTCCGGGCGCATCAGGTCGTCCTCCACGCCCAGCACCTTGCGGCCCTTGGAGCGGATGACGCGCCGGCGCACGACGCGGCCGGGCTCCTTGGGCGTGGAGCGGTAGAACGGCGCGGCGGCCGGCGCGCGCCAGTCGATGACCAGCGGCGCGTAGTCGGAGTCCAGGACCCCGATCCGGCCGATGTGCAGCGTCTCGGCGATGTCGGCCGTGAGGTCCTCGCGGATCGCGTCGTCCGCCGGCTCGACGGAGGTGAACGCGCCGTCCGGCCCGCGCTCCCCGTCCTTGCCGAGCACGAGGTCGATGCGGCCGAACAGGAAGTCCTCGAACTCGTTGTTGAGCCGGTTGAGGTGGATACCTGCCCGGAAGACCTGCGCGTCGCGCTCGGCGAGGGCGCCGGGCGTCCCGACCTGGCCCCGCTTCGCGGCGTCGTTCATCAGGAACTCGGCCTCGTGGATCTTCTCTTCAAGGCGTCGGTACACCTGGTCGAGATGCGTCTGCTCGACCCCGATCTCCCGATCGCGGACGGAATCCGCCGTGCTGTCGACAGCGGCATTCTGCGCGGCCACCAAGGCCCCCTTCTGACGTGCATGGGCGACCGTCAACCGTACGCGAATCCGCGGCCTGTCCGCATGCCCGTTCCGGAACCGGTCTCGCGGGCTGGTACGCCGCCTACCGGGGCCCGGCCGCCAGGACCCGCCGGCGGTGCCGGGCGACGCGCTCGCGGTTGCCGCACAGCTCGCTGGAGCACCAGCGGCGCCGGTGTCCCCGGGAGGTGTCCAGGTAGACCCGGGTGCAGCCCTCTCCCTCGCAGGTCCGCAGGAGCGCCAGGTCGCCGGGGTCGGTCAGCAGCTCGACGGCGTCCCGGGCGACGGCGGCGAGCAGCGCGCCGCATCCGACGCCCCCGCACAACTCCCGTACGAGGTGCCCCTCCTGGTCCCGTACCGCGCACAGGCCCGGGGGTGGTCCGGCGGCCAGCGCGTTGACCCGGGCGAGGGCCTGCGCCGTGCCGGCGGGCGGGGCGGGGGTGTGCGGGGCGGGCGGGTGCGGGGTGCCGGCGGGCGGGGCGGCCGCCGGACGCGGCTCCGCCCGTACGAGGACCTCCACGTCGCCGCGCAGGTCCCGGAAGGCGGCGACCCAGTCGGGCCCCGGCCGGGCCAGCGGCGTCCGGTCGGGAACCAGCCCAACCCCGACGAGCCACAGCCGCAGGTCGTCGCCCTCGGCGAGCCCCTCGTGGGGCGCGCACGTGGCCACCAGGTCGAGGCAGAGCCTCCCGGAGTCGAACCACATGCCCGTCACCGCCTCGCCCGCCGGAGCCCGGCCGCCGTCGCTCCTCCCAGAGTGCCCGCAGGCCGGGCACGGCGGAAGCCCCCGTGCGGACCGGGACGTGCCGCTTCGGCGCCCGTCAGCCGCCGGCGGGCGGCGGGTCCCCGTGCAGGAGCCGCTGGAACAGGCAGTGGTCGCGCCAGGCGCCGTTGATGTGGAGGTAGCGCGGGGCGAGCCCGTACTGCTCGAAGCCCGCCTTCGCCAGGACCCGCTGCGAGGCCAAGTTGTCGACGAGGGTCCCGGCCTCGACCCGGTGCAGGCCCACCTCGTCGCGGGCGGCCCGGCAGACCTCCTCGACTCCGGCGGTGGCCAGCCCGCGGCCGTTCCAGGCCCGGTCCACCCAGTAGCCGACGCCGCCGCTGCGCAGCGGCCCCAGCACGATGTTGCCGAGGTTGATCGAGCCGACGGGCGCGCCGGTCGCCGTCTCGACGAACACGTACGGGAGGATGCGGCCGGCGTCCCGTTCGGCGAGCACGCCCTCGATGCGGGCCCGCTGTCCGGCCTCCGTGTAGAAGGCCTCGGGCCGGGGGGGCTCGAAGGGGGCCATGTACGCCCGGTTGCGGGCCAGCACGTCGGCGAGCCCGGCCGCGTCCCCGGGCTCCAGCCCCCTCATCTCCACTCCGTCGACGATCACCCCGGCACGCTAGCCGACGACCGCGGACCCTGCCCAGACCCGGCGGCGGCCGAAGACCCGACCCTGCGCGGACCCGGCGGCGCCCGACCCGGCCCCGGTCCGAGCCCGGCCCCCGGAGCGCCGTCGGGCGTCATCCCCGGGGCGCCTCCGTGTACTTGAGGTCCCCGCCCGCGTCCAGCGACAGCCGGTACCCCCGCTTGACCACGGTCTGGATCAGCTTCGGCGACCCCAGGGCCACCCTGAGGCGGGCCATCGCCGTCTCCACGGCGTGCTCGTCGCGGCCGGCCCCCGGCAGCGCCCGCAACAGGTCCGCCCGCGACACCACCCAGCCGGGCCGCCGCGCCAGCGCCCGCAGCAGCGCCATCCCGGCCGGCTGTACGGGCCGCAGCTCCGCGTCCAGCAGCACCGCGTGCCCGCGCACCTCCAGCCGGTGCCCGGCCACCGGCAGGACCCGGGCCCGGCCCGGCAGTTCCTGGCAGAGCAGCTGCACCAGGGGGCCCAGCCGGAAGCGTTCCGGATGCACCGTGTCCACCCCGTGCGCCTGGAGCGGCAGCGCGGTGACCGGCCCCACGCACGCGGAGAGCACCGGCCCCCGCAGCGCCGCGAGCACGGGTTCCCGTACGCCGCGCTCCGCGGCCCGGGACAGCAGGGAGGCCGCCGCGGGCGCCGAGGTGAAGCTGACCGCGTCCACCGTGCCGCCGGCCACCGCGTCGAGCAGCCGGTCCAGTGGCGCGAGGTCCTCCGGCTCCATCCACCGGTACACGGGGACGACGACCACCTCGGCGCCGCCCGCCCGCAGCGCCTCCACGAAGCCGGGCAGCGGCTCGCCGTGCAGCTGGAGCGCGATCCGCCGCCCGGTCACGCCCGCCGCCAGCAGCCGCTCCAGCACCTCGGCCAGTGACTCCGACTCCGGCGACCAGGTCTCCACGAGCCCGGCGGCCCGGATGGCGCCCTTCACCTTCGGCCCGCGCGCGAGCAGTTCGGTCCGGCGCAGCCGCTCCAGCAGCTCCTCGCCGATCCCCCACCCGTCGGCGGCCTCGATCCAGCCGCGGAACCCGATGGCGGTGGTGGCGACCACCACGTCGGGGGCGGCGGCGATCAGCTCCTTGGTGGCGGCGAGCAGCTCGCTGTCGTCGGCCAGCGGCACGATCCGCAGCGCGGGCGCGTGCAGGACGGCGGCCCCGCGGCGGCGCAGCAGGGCGATCAACTCGTCGGCGCGCCGGGCGGCGGTCACCCCGACGGTGAAGCCGGAGAGGGGGCCGGGACCGGTGTGCTGCCTGTGCTCGTACATGTGACCTGCCTTGCCCAGTGGGTCGGTGTCGCGCCGCGGGAGGCGGGGGGTGAACGGACGCGGGCGCGGGAACCGAGCCTGCCCGCACGGCGTGTCAGGCTCGGTTCCACCGTATTTCGCGGCCGTTAACCGCCGTTACACCGAGGTGAGCTGCGGCTTCGCCGTCGCACCCGGCTCCGCGACGATCACCGGGGCCGGCCGGCGAAGGTATACCGCCCAGGTCACGGCGCAGCACACCGCGTAGAAGCCGAGGAAGGTCACGAAGGCGGCCGTCCCGGACCCGGAGGCGGTGAACGCCTGCCGGAACACCAGGTTGATGCCGAGCCCGCCGAGCGCCCCCACGGCGCCGATCAGTCCCATGGAGGCCCCCGACAGACGTCGCCCGTACGCCGCCGCGCCCTCACCGTCCATGCCCCTGGCCAGGGCCTTGGCCTGGAAGATCGCCGGGATCATCTTGTACGTCGAGCCGTTGCCGAGCCCGCTGAGGACGAACAGCGCGACGAACCCGACCAGGAACACCGCCAGCGACTCCCGCACCGAGGCGAGGACGACGACCCCGGTCGCCGCCGCCATGGCCACGAAGGTGCCCAGCGTGATCCGCGCCCCGCCGAAGCGGTCGGCGAGCGCCCCGCCCACCGGCCGGATCAGCGAACCGAGCAGCGGCCCGACGAAGGTCAGCGAGGCGGCCTGGAGCGGGGTCCGGCCGAACTGCGTCTGCAGGACCAGCCCGAAGGCGAAGCTGTAGCCGATGAAGGACCCGAAGGTGCCGACGTACAGGAACGCCATGATCCAGGTGTGGGGCTCGCGCACGGCCTCCCGCACCGCGCCGGTGTCGTTCCGCACGGGCGCCAGGTTGTCCATCCGGACCAGGGCCAGCACGGCCGCCGCCACGATCAGCGGGAGGTAGGCGGCGAGCAGCAGCCTCGGGTGCCCGGCCCCGGCGGTGGCGATCACCAGCAGCGCCGCGAGCTGCACCACGGGGACGCCGATGTTGCCGCCGCCCGCGTTCAGCCCGAGCGCCCAGCCCTTCTTGTGCAGCGGGAAGAAGGCGTTGATGTTGGTCATCGACGAGGCGAAGTTCCCGCCGCCCACCCCCGTCAGGGCGGCCACCAGCAGGAACGTGCCGTACGAGGTCCCCGGCTCCATGACGACCAGCGCGGCCGCGGTCGGCGCGAGCAGCAGCAGGGCGCTGACGACGGTCCAGTTCCGGCCGCCGAACCGGGCGACGGCGAAGGTGTACGGCACCCGCACCAGGGCCCCGACGAAGGTGGCGGTCGCGATGAGGAAGAACTTCCCGGCGGGGTCGATCCCGTATCCGGGGCCCATGAAGAGCACCATCACGGACCACAGGGACCAGATGGAGAAGCCGATGTGCTCGGACAACACCGAGTACAGGAGGTTGCGGCGGGCGGTCCGCTCCCCCGACTCCTGCCAGAAGACCTCGTCCTCGGGGTCCCACCGCTCGATCCAGCGGCCCCCCTTGCGCGGTGCGCTCGTACCGGTCATCACACGCCTCCACAGCTGTCGCGTCCGTGGTGACGACGGTAGGAACGGCGCGTTTCAGCCCCGGTCCCCGCCCGATGACCGCCGGGATACCTTGCTCTCACCCGCCCCGGGGGCCGGGTGTGAGCCGACCGGGGTCCAGCTGCCGGGAGGCGGTACGAGCCACCCCCGCTCGGCGGCCAGCCCGGCGGCCGCGGTGCGCAGGGCGTCGAGCCCGGGGTGGCGGAAGCCCTTGCGCCACACCATCGACAGCGGCGACAGCGGCACCGGCCCGGTCAGCGGCCGCTTCACGCAGCCGGGCATGTCGGGGAAGTCCACTGCGACCAGCACCGGATTGCCGGTCTTGGCCATGACCCGCCCGAACTCCTCCTTGCCCATGGCGACCGGCGCGGGCGGCGCCACCTCGATGCCCCGGCCGGCGAACAGCTCGCGTGCCAGCGCCGTCCACTCCAGGGTCCGCGGGTTCCCGGCGCCGGCGTACACGGACTCCCCGGCCAGCCCGTCCAGCGGTACGGCCTCCCGCCCGGCCAGGGCGTGGCGCTCGGGCAGCAGCACGGCGAGCGGTTCGAACCGTACGGGGCACCGTTCGAGGCGGGCCCGCAGCGCCGGGCCGAGCCCGTCGGCGTACCCGAACGAGACGTCGAGCCGCCCGGCCGCGATCTCGGCGGCGGCATGGGTCAGCCCGCTCTCGAAGCGGGCCATCAGCTCGCAGTCCGGGGCGAGTTCGCGGGCCCGCTCCAGGACGGTGCGGCCGGTGCCGGGCCCGTCGGTGTTCACGTCGACCAGGAGCGCGCGGGGCCCGCCGTCCCCGCCGAAGGCCGCGGCCAGCTCCTCGTGCGCGCGCAGCACGCGGCGGGCCAGGGGCAGCAGGCGCTCCCCGTCGGGCGTCAGCTCCACCTGCCGGGTGGTCCGTACGAACAGGGCGGCGCCCAGGTCCTGTTCGAGCCGCCGGACGTCCCGGCTCAGGGCCTGCTGGGCGACGTACAGGCGGGCGGCGGCGCGGGTGAAGTGCAGCTCCTCCGCGCAGGCGACGAAGCCGCGCAGCAGCCGGGGTTCCACATCGCGGGGCATCACCCCCCGAGACTAACAACGCAGGGGCGTGAATGGGTCCTGAACAGGTGTTGGACCCGGGCCGGGACCGGGCCCGAGGCTGTGACCATGCCCACCGCGCCCGCCCGCACCGCCTCCGTCCGCCCCGCGCCGGCCCCGGCCGCCTCCCCGGGCCGTTCCGAGCCCGCCCGTTCCGCTCCCGCCCGTTTCGCGGCCCCCGCCTTCTCCGCGTCCGCCCGGGCCGGGGTCGGCGCCGGGGGCGGCGCCCGTGCGCCCCGGATGACCGTCACCGGCTCCACACTCGTCATCGCCGCCCCAGCCGCTCCGGCCCGGGCCGCCTGCCGGGCCCCGGTCCGCGTCCGGCGAGCCCGCGCCCACGGCCCGTACCGCCGGCTGTTCGACCTCCCCGGGACCCGCGCCTTCACCGCCGGGAACCTGCTCGCCCGGCTCCCGATGGGCATGTTCGGGGTCAGCGCGGTCATGATGATCGCCGGCCAGCGCGGCTCGTACGCCCTCGCCGGGGCGGTCACCGCCACCGGCCTGGCCGCCACGGCCCTGGTCGCCCCCTGGACGGCCCGGCTGGTCGACCGGCACGGCCAGGCCCGGGTCGCGCTCCCCGCGGCCCTGATCGCCGTCCTGGGCTCCCTCTCCCTGGTCGCCTGCGTCCGCTTCGACGCCCCCGCCTGGACCCTCTTCGCCTCGTACGCCGCGACCGCCACCACCCCGAACATCGGCGGCATGTCCCGCGCCCGCTGGACCCACCTGCTGCGCGGCTCCCCGGCCGCGCACCACACGGCGATGTCCTTCGAACAGGCCGCCGACGAGCTGTGCTTCATGCTCGGCCCTGTCCTCGCGGCCGTGCTGTGCACCTCCGTCTTCCCCGAGGCGGGCACCCTCACGGCCGCGGCGCTGCTCCTGGCCGGGATGCTGGTCTTCACCTCCCGGCGGGCCACGGAACCCCCGGTGTCGACGGCGCCGCGGGGCGGCGCGTCCCCGCTGCGCGCCCTCGGCCCGCTCCTGCCGGTCTTCCTGGCCACGGGCGTGGTCTTCGGCTCGATGGAGGTCGCCTCGATCGCCCACCTCGCCGCGCACGGGCTGGGCGCCGCCTCCGGGCCGGTACTGGCCCTCCAGGCGGCGGGCTCCTGTGCGGCCGGCCTGGTCTACGGCACCCTGCGCCCCCGCGGCCTGCCGTTCTGCCTGGCCGCGATGGCCGCCTTGATGGCCCTCCCCTGGGCCGCGGCCGCCGCCGGCTCCCTGCCCGCCCTGGCGGCCGCGCTCCTGCTGGCCGGGATGGCCACGGCCCCGACGATGGTCACCGCGATGTCCGAGGTCCACGCCCGTACCCCCGGGGGCCGCCTCAACGAGGGCATGACCCTCGCGGTCACCGCCATCCTCACGGGCATCGCCGCGGGCTCCGCCTCGGCCGGCCTGCTCGTGGACCACTTCGGCACCACCACGGCCTACCTGCTGCCCGCGGCGGCGGCCGCGCTCACCCTCCCGGCGGCCGCGTCGGGCGGATTCATGCGGCGGGCGAGTGATCGTTCCCGCGTGGTACGCACCGCTTCCGGCCGGGATCGGACATGACTGGGGTGTCTCCCCAGCGCCCTTCCCTTTGCGGAGGAACTTCCCCGCCCCCTCTTCCCGTTCCGTACCCGCTGCCCTGATCGTCGCGGCCGTCACCGCGACCTGTCTGGTACCCGCCGTCCCGGCCCTGGCCGACTCGGCCGGCCTCCGCTTCTCCCAGCCGTACCTGCCCTCGATCGCCCCGGGCCGTACGGGCCGCGTCGTCATCGCCGCCGTCAGCGGTGCGGAGCCGGTCACCAGCGGCACGTTCCGCATCACCGCGCCGGACCGTACGACCTTCCCGGAGGCCCGCTTCCACTGGAACGGGCAGCGCGCGGCGGCCCCGTGCACCCGCTCGTCCGACGCCCGGCTGCTGACCTGCGAGGCCCGGACCCGCGCCGGCTTCGCCTTCCCCCGCGACGCACGGACGCAGCTGGGGGTCGCGCTGCGGGTGGACGTGGACGCCCCCGAGGGCACGACGCTGGACGGCGGCGAGTGGGCCACCGGCACCGGCGAGCCGGCCCTGTTCGGCGTCGCGACCCCCGTGACCGGCCCGAAGGGCGACGACGGCCCGGCCGGACCGCAGGGACCGCACGGGCCCCAGGGTCCGAAGGGCGACACAGGCCGGCCCGGCAAGCCCGGCACCTGAGCGAAGTGCGGCGACCACCACGAGACCCCGAAGCCGAAGGCCCGCATCGTCTCCCCCGGCAAGGGCCTCGGCATCCACTCCGGCCCGGGCACCGGGTACGCGAAGAAGGGCAAGGCCCTGACCGGTGACGTCGTCGCCGTCCAGTGCAAGGTCAACGGCCAGACCGTCGACGGGAACGCGATCTGGTACAAGCTCGCCGACGGCCGCGGCTGGATCGCCGCCCGCTACGCGAAGAACCTCAACAAGGTGCCGGTCTGCTGACAGGCATCCGCCGCGCACCCGGACGAAGGCCCCGCAGCCCCGAGACTGCGGGGCCTTCGTCCGTGCCGCGGGGGCAAGAATTTCAGGGATTCCCCCTACCGGTTCCGCAGGGTAGGCCCGTACGACTGGGATTAGGGTGGATGCCATGTCCGTAAGCGCCGGCGAAGCCCGCGCCACGCTCCTCTCGCTGATCGAGCGCGTCACCACCGACCACGACCCGGTGCGCATCACCTCCGAGAGGGGCGACGCCGTTCTCATGTCCGCCGCCGACTACGACGCGTGGCAGGAGACGGTCTACCTGCTTCGCTCCCCCGCCAACGCCCGGCGACTCATGGAAGCCGTCGCCCGCGACCGCGAGGGCGACGCACGTACCGAGCGGATGCCAAAGAAGTGAAGATCCTCAAGGCGCGTTACCACTACTGACCCGCAGCACGAGAAAACCCCCTGACCTGGCGAAGTTCTCGCAGGTCAGGGGGTCTTTTCACATGGGGTGGTGGAGATGGCGGGAATCGAACCCGCGTCCAACGGTGCAGAAGCAGGGCTTCTCCGAGCGCAGTCCGCTGCGCTTTTCTCAGCCCCGGAGATCACACGGACAAGTCTCCGACGGGCTCAGTCACTGTTTGATTTCCCTCCAACCCCCGTGACCGGGGCTAGAGGTTTAGATCCCTAATTGACGCCAGGATCCGGACCGGGACCACTTCCGGGCTGACGCTCCTCACAGAGGCTTCAGCTCACTGTTATTAGGCAGCGAGGGTGAAGCGGGAGTTATCGCTCTTGGTGTTGGCGATTATTGTTTGCGACATGTGGTTAGCGAGATCATTGCCGCTTCCTCGGCTCGCTTCCCCTGCATCGACATCCGCTGTCGAAACCGATCATCCCCATGTTTTTTTATCAACGTGCCCCACCGCGAGCGGGAGGCGCTGACGCCATCCTACGCGAAGTGGACCACCGCGTGCCAGGTGATTAAACCGTGCCCCGCTGCTTGCGCCGCACGGCCGAGATCGCCCGGTTCGTCTCGCGCGTGTCCTGCTTCTCGCGGAGCGTCTGCCGCTTGTCGTACTCCTTCTTGCCCTTCGCCAGCGCGATCTCGATCTTCGCCCGGCCGTCCTTGAAGTAGAGGGCGAGCGGCACGATCGTGTGCCCCGACTCCTGCGCCTTCCGCTCCAGCTTGTCGATCTCCTCGCGGTGCATGAGGAGCTTGCGCTTGCGCCGGGCGCTGTGGTTGGTCCAGGTGCCCTGGCTGTACTCCGGCACGTGGACGTTGTAGAGCCACGCCTCGTTGCTCTCCATCGTCACGAAGCCGTCGACCAGCGAGGCCCGGCCCTGGCGCAGGGACTTGACCTCGGTGCCCGTGAGCACGAGACCGCACTCGTAGGTGTCGATGATCGTGTAGTCGTGGTGCGCCTTCTTGTTCTGGGCGATCAGCTTGCGCCCTTTTTCCTTAGCCATAGTGCGGTCATTTTCGCACTACGGACCCACCCCGAGGCCACCCAATACCGTCGCGGCCCGTTCCTCGGCCCCGTCGCCCGCCGCCAGGTCCGGGGTGATGCCGCCGCCGTCGAGGCTGCGGCCCGCCGGAGTGCGGTACGTGCCCACCGTCAGCTCCGCCACCGAACCGTCCGGGAGCGCGGTCGGCATCTGCACCGACCCCTTGCCGAAGGTCCGGCTGCCGACGGCCACCGCCCGGCCGCGGTCCTGGAGGGCGCCCGTCAGCAGTTCGGCCGCGCTCATCGTGCCGCCGTCGACCAGGGCCACCAGCGGCCGGGCCGTGTCGCCGCCGGGGGCCGCGTACAGGGCGCGCTCCTCGCCCCGTACGTCGTACGTGGCCACCAGCCCGCCGTCGAGGAAGGCGGAGGCCGCCGTCACCGCCTCGGCGACCAGCCCGCCCGGGTTGCCGCGCAGGTCGAGCATGACCCCGGCGCCCGCCGGGACCTCGCGGACGGCGGCCCGCACCCGCTCGCCGGAACCGCGGGTGAAGGAGGCGACCTTGATGACGGTGATCCCGCCGGGCAGCCGGCGTACGGTCACCGGCTCGGTGCGCAGTTGTTCGCGGCGGACGGTCTCGGTGAGGTCGGAGCCGCCGCGGCTCAGGTTCAGGACGACGGGGGTGCCCTCCTCGCCGCGCAGCAGGGCGATCACGTCGGTCACGGCGAGGCCGGTGACGGCGTGCCCGTCGACGCTCAGCAGCCGGTCGCCGGCGCGCAGGCCGGCGCGGGCGGCGGGGCTGTCGGGCTGGACCTTGTCGACCTCGATCAGGCCGCCCGGGCCGCGTTCCGCCCAGAGCCCGACGCCGGTCCAGCGGCCGTCGAGGTCCTCGGCGAAGGCGGCGTACTCGCCCTGGTCGTAGACGGTGCCCCAGCGGTCGCCGCTGCGGCTGACGACCTCCTGGGCGGCCTTCTTGCCGGACTTGCCCTCGGCGACGGCCTCGGCCGCGGCCCGGGCGACGGCCTCCCGGTCGGCGGTGCCGTTCGCGCGGGGTGTCGCGGCGGGCTCCGGGGCGCGGGCGCCGGGTGCGAGGACGGCCTGGGCGGCGGGTTCCCCGCGGTCCCAGCAGCCGGTGCTCGCGGCGGTGGTGACGGCCGCGAGGAAGGCCAACGTCAGGACGGCCCCGCGACGCAGGCCGCGGGGCCGGAGACGGAGGGCGGGCAGAGCCGGCATGGCGCCGAGTCTAGGACAAGCCCCGCGCCGGTAAGGATGGTTGACCGGACAGCTCGCGGGGCGCTTGTCACACCTTCAGGTACTTGCGCAATGCGAGGAAGGCGGCCATCGAGGGCATCAGGAGGCCGATGAACAGCACGTACGGGAGCTTGCCGATCACCGAGCTCCAGCCCATGAAGTCGATGATCTGGATCTTGGTCCGCAGTGCGAAGCCGTGGTCGATGACGAAGTACTGCCCGGAGACGAGCATCAGGCAGGCGATGACCGCGCCGATGAGGCCGGCGACGGCCGCCTCCATGATGAAGGGGACCTGGATGTAGAAGCTGGAGGCGCCCACCAGCCGCATGATCCCGGTTTCCCGCCTACGGCTGAAGGCGGAGACGCGCACCGTGTTGACGATCAGCAGCAGCGCCACGATCAGCATGATCAGCATGATGCCGAGGGCCGCGATGTTGACGTAGTTGAGGATCTTGAACAGGACGTCGATGGCCTGCCGCTGGTCGTCGACGGTGTGGATGCCGTCCCGCCCGGCGAAGGCGGAGGTGACGACCTTGTACTTCTCCGGGTTCTTGAGCTTGACCCGGAAGGACTCCTGCATCTGGTCCGGGGTGATGGAGGAGGCGAGCGCGGTGTGCCCGTACTGCTCCTGGTAGTGCTTGTAGGCGTCGTCGGCCGACTCGTACGCGACGGACTTGACCAGGTCCATCTGCTTGAGCTCGGTCTCGATCTGCTTCTTCTGGTCGGCCGTCACCGCGCCCTTGCGGCAGGTGGCGACGCCCGCGGCCTGGGTGACCGCGCCGTCCGGCTTGGTCGTGGCCTCGCTCGCCTCCTCCGCGTCCTGCTTGTTGCAGAGGTAGATCGAGACGTTGGCCTTGTCGTACCAGTAGCCCTTCATCTTGCTCACCTGCTCGCGCATGAGCAGGGAGCCACCGAACAGGGCCAGCGACAGGGCCACGGAGATGATGACCGCGAAGGTCATGGTGAGATTGCGACGGAGGCCGACGCCGATCTCCGACATGACGAACTGGGCGCGCATGGCGTCCTTTCAGTGCTGGTAGCCGTAGACGCCGCGCGACTGGTCGCGTACGAGACGGCCCTGTTCGAGTTCGATGACGCGCTTGCGCATCTGGTCGACGATCTGCTGGTCGTGCGTCGCCATGATCACGGTGGTGCCGGTCCGGTTGATCCGGTCCAGCAGCTTCATGATGCCGACGGAGGTCTGCGGGTCGAGGTTGCCGGTGGGCTCGTCCGCGATCAGCAGGGCCGGGCGGTTGACGAAGGCGCGGGCGATGGCCACGCGCTGCTGCTCACCGCCGGAGAGCTCGCCGGGCATCCGCTGCTCCTTGCCGCCGAGGCCCACCAGCTCCAGCACCTGCGGGACCGCCTTGCGGATCTCGCCCCGGGGCTTGCCGATCACCTCCTGCGCGAAGGCGACGTTCTCGGCCACCGTCTTGTTGGGCAGCAGGCGGAAGTCCTGGAAGACGGTCCCCAGCTGGCGCCGCATCTGCGGGACCTTCCAGTTGGAGAGCTTGGCGAGGTCCTTGCCGAGGACGTGCACCTGGCCGTGGCTCGCCCGCTCCTCGCGCAGGATCAGCCGCAGGAAGGTGGACTTGCCAGAGCCGGAGGAGCCGACCAGGAAGACGAACTCGCCTTTCGCGATGTCCAGGGAGACATCTCTGAGTGCGGGGCGGTTCTGCTTCGGGTAGGACTTGGAAACGCTGTCGAATCGGATCACGGATGCACCACGGTCGCCGGGAGTAGGTGTGCGTGACCATACGCGAACGGGCGCGGGGTGTGGACCCGGCATCCGGAGTTGCCCGTTTTATCCCCGGGCCCCGAGGGGTCCCGACCGGGACTGCCCGGAGGGGCCGCGCCGAATGTCGGCGAAGCTGGCACAGTGGTAGGGGGAACGGACCGGTTCCCACCGCCGTTGTACCCAGCGGAACCGAGGGCGAGAGGAGGAGCGCATGACATATGACCGGCTCGTGTGCGCGAACTGCGCCGCACCCGTCAGCCAGGGCCGCTGCCCGGTGTGCCGGGCGAACCGGGAGCGCCTCCAGCGGGAGCAGGAGGGCCCCTTCTCCGGCCTGAACCCCGTGACGCTGATCGCGCTCATGGTGGTGCTCGTGGCGGCGCTGGCCCTCGTGGTCCAGCAGACCGCGTAGGAGGCGGACGCCGGCGCGGCCGCGCCGCGTACCGATCACCCCCGGCAGGACGAAGGGCCCGGACACCCGCAGCTTGGGTGTCCGGGCCCTTCTCCGGTCCCTGAGCCCGTACGGCTCACGGATCCGGACAGCTCTAGGCGGTCTGCTCCTGCTGCTTGCGCCAGCGGATCCCGGCCTCCAGGAAGCCGTCGATCTCGCCGTCGAGGACCGCCTGCGGGTTGCCGACCTCGAACTCCGTCCGCAGGTCCTTGACCATCTGGTACGGGTGAAGGACGTAGGAGCGCATCTGGTTGCCCCAGGAGCTGCCCCCGTCCTTCAGGGCGTCCATCTTGTCCTTCTCCTCCTGGCGGCGCCGCTCCAGCAGCTTGGCCTGGAGGACGTTCATGGCGCTGGCCTTGTTCTGGATCTGCGAGCGCTCGTTCTGGCAGGAGACGACGATGCCGGTCGGGAGGTGCGTGATGCGCACGGCCGAGTCGGTGGTGTTGACGCCCTGGCCGCCGGGGCCCGAGGCGCGGTACACGTCGACGCGCAGCTCGCCCTCGTCGATCTCCACGTGGTCGCTGGACTCGACGACCGGCAGCACCTCGACGCCAGCGAAGGAGGTCTGGCGGCGTCCCTGGTTGTCGAAGGGCGAGATCCGCACGAGGCGGTGGGTGCCCTGCTCGACGGAGAGGGTGCCGTAGGCGTACGGGGCCTTGACGACGAAGGTGGTCGACTTGATGCCGGCCTCCTCCGCGTAGGAGGTCTCGTAGATCTCGGTCGGGTAGCCGTGCCGCTCGGCCCAGCGCAGGTACATGCGCTGGAGGCGCTCGGCGAAGTCGGAGGCGTCGACGCCGCCGGCCTCGGCGCGGATGTTGACCAAAGCCTCGCGCTCGGCGTACTCGCCGGAGAGCAGGGTGCGGACCTCCATCTCGTCCAGCGCCTTGCGGACGGAGATCAGCTCGGCCTCGGCCTCGGCGAGGGTGTCCGCGTCGTCCATCTCCTGGGCGAGCTCGAAGAGGACCGCGAGGTCATCGATGCGCCCGCGCAGGGTCTCGGTCTTGCGGACCTCGGCCTGGAGGTGCGAAAGCTTGCTCGTGATCTTCTGAGCGGCCTCCGGGTCGTCCCACAGGGACGGCGCGGCGGCCTGCTCCTCGAGCACGGCGATATCTGCCCTCAGCTTGTCGAGGTCCAGGACGGCCTCGATCGACCCCATGGTCGAGGAGAGGGACTTCAGCTCTTCGGAAACATCGACGACTGCCACGGGTCCAGCGTAGCCGGTCCCCGGAGGGCGCCGTCCGGGCAGGCCGAATCACCCGTACTGATGGCGGGGCGCACGGGCGTACGCTCACGTTATGACCGTTCTCGTCGTCACGCGCCTCGTCAAGCGGCGTCATGTGGACCACATGCGCGTCACGACGACGGGCTGTCAGCCGCCGGACCCTCACCGAGCCTGATCCACCCCGATCCGACTTGGGTCCTGTACGCGGCCTTCGCGGTCCCGGCGCCACCCCTGCCGGCGACCCCCTCCCCTCCGCGGCCCCGCCACCTCTGGGAACAGGACCCCGTGACATCCGAAACGGAGCCGTCATGCCGTCCGCGCACACCCTCCCCGTCCTGGACCTCTCCCGTGCCGACGATCCGGTCCAGCGGGCCGCTTTCCTGGAGCAGCTGCACGCGGCTGCCCGGGACACCGGTTTCCTGCACCTCACCGGGCACGGCATCACTGATGCCGAGACCGCCCGGATCCTGGAACTGACCAGGGCCTTCTTCGCCCTCCCGGAAGCCGACCGGCTCGCCGTGAGCAACCTGCGCTCCCCGCACTTCCGCGGCTACACCCGCATCGGCGCCGAGCTGACCGGCGGGGCCTCGGACTGGCGGGACCAGCTGGACGTGGGCGCCGAGCGGCCCGCGCCGGTGCTGGGGCCGGACGACCCGGCGTACCTCTGGCTGGAGGGGCCGAACCAGTGGCCCGCGGCCCTGCCCGAGCTGCGCGCCGCGGTACTGGAGTGGCAGGCGCGGCTGGCGGCGGTGGCCCACCGGCTGCTCCGCGAGCTGCTGGCCTCGATCGGCGCTCCGGCCGACTTCTTCGACGCCGCGTTCGCGGACCGGCCGCACCTGCACACCAAGCTGATCCGCTACCCCGGCTCGGCCCCGTCCGGCACCGACCAGGGCGTGGGCGCCCACAAGGACTACGGGTTCCTCACCCTGCTGCTCCAGGACTCGGTCGGCGGTCTGCAGGTGGTCCGCGACGGCGGCTACCTCGACGTGCCGCCGCTGCCGGGGGCGTTCGTGGTCAACCTGGGCGAGCTGCTGGAGATCGCGACCGAGGGCTACCTGACGGCGACCGACCACCGGGTGGTCAGCCCGCCGGGCGCGGTGGAGCGGTACTCGGTGCCGTTCTTCTACAACCCGCGGCTGGACGCGGTGGTGGAGACGGTCCCGGGCGACTACCTGCGCGCGGCGCCCGGGGTGGCGCACGACGCGGGGAACCCGCTGCACGCGCAGTACGGCCGCAACGAGCTCAAGGGCTGGGTCCGCGCCCACCCGGAGGTGGCCCGCCGCTGGCACCCGGAGCTGGTGGCGGCGTAACCGGGGGCCGCCGGGGCGCGCGTGCCGGAGGCGGTCCCGGGCGGCTACGGCGAGCGGGTGCCGGAGTTCTTGGTGTCCTGCGGGGCCGGGGTCTCCTCGCCGCCGGAGAGCGCGAGCCACGTGCCGACCCCCACCACGGCGGTCAGCGCCAGCGCGGACGCGGACAGCACCAGCCGCCGCTTGCGCGCGGCCTCGGCGCGGTGCCGGGCCGCGCCGGGGCGGTGGCCGCCGGCCGGGCGCGGGACGCGGGCGGTGCCGAGCGCGCCGCCCGCCAGCTCGTCCGGGCCCGGTACCCGCATCGAGGTGTGCGTGTCCCGGTTGGAGTCGGTCGCCGAGCCCGGCACCAGCGGGACCACGCCGCGGCGCCGCACGGGGTCGGCGGGCGGCTGCTCGGCCTCCGGTTCGCCCGGACCGGCGTCGTCCGGCTCGTCCACGTCCAGCGGCGGCATCCCGGCGAGCAGCGGCAGCAGGTCGCGCAGCCGGGCCGAGAGCTCCGACGCGCGCAGCCGCGACGCCGGGGCCTTGGCCAGGCACTGCACGACGAGCTGCCACAGCTCGTCGGGGATCCCGGGCAGCGGGACGACCGTCTCGGTCACGTGCCGGCGCAGCACCGCGCCGGGGTGGCCGCCGCCGAACGGGGTGAACCCGGCGAGCAGTTCGTACAGGACGGTGGCCAGGGCGTATATGTCGACCGCCGCCCGCGGGGGCAGCCCTTCCACGATCTCGGGGGCCAGGTAGTCCGGGGTGCCGATGATGCGGGTGGCCGGGGCCGAGGCCCGGCCCGTGGCGGCCCGCCGCGGGGAGTCGATCAGCTTGGCGACGCCGAAGTCGGTCAGCAGCGCCGGGTGGGATCCGCCGGGGCCGAGCGGGCCCTGCATGTCGAGCAGCACGTTCTCGGGCTTGACGTCCCGGTGCACGACGCCGGCCGCGTGGGCCGCGGCCAGCGCGTCCGCGACGTCCGCGACGATCGCCACGGCCGCCTCGGGGGCGAGCCGCCGCTCGCGGTCGAGGCGCGTGCGCAGGTCCGTACCGCGGACGAGGTCCATGACGAGGGCGAGGTCGTTGCCGTCCACGACGAGGTCGCGGACGGAGACGACGTGGGGGTGCTCCAGGCCGAGCAGCGCGCTGCGCTCCTGGACGAACCGTCCGACCAGATCCTGGTCGGACGCGAGGTCCTCGCGCAGCAGTTTGACGGCGACGGGGCCTTCCGGCCCCTCGCCCAGCCACACCGTGCCCGCGCTGCCGCGCCCCAGGATCTGGTGCGCGGTGTACCGGCTGCCGATCTTCCGTGCCACGACTGCTCCCTCAGCGGCTGGCGTACGCACCAAAGCTACGCGGCCGGGTGGGGGTTGGAGGCCAGTAGGGGGCCCGATTCGCGGCGACCTTCGCTTCTGGGGGCGAAATCACGTCCCAGAAGTCGACAAATCCACGAACTCGGCACTACGGCGGCCCGGTTCAGGGCGCCCCGGAGCCCCCGGACCCCGTGGAGTCGCCGATGGAGCCGACGAAGTCGGCGGCATCGGTGCCCCAGGCCCACAGCTGGTCCCACCAGCCGAGGCCGGTGCCGACCCACTGCTGGAGCGGGGTCAGCTCCCAGATCAGCCAGCCCGCGACGAAGAACAGCAGGATCATGACCAGGCAGCCCTTGAGGCAGCCGAGGCCGGGGATCCGCACCGGGTTGGCGCTGCGGCGGCGGGGCTCCCGCGGTTCACGGGGTTCCCGCGGCGGCCGCTGCTGCGGCGGCGGGCCCTGCGGGGGCTGCTGCGGCGCCTGCGGCTGCCGGTACTGCGGCTGCTGCGGCTGCTGGTACTGCTGGGGCTGGTGCTGCTGCGGCTGGTAGTGCTGCGGCGGCGGGGGCGCGTACTGCTGCTGCGGCTGATACTGGGGCTGCTGCGGCTGCTGGTACTGCTGCGGCGGCGGGCCCTGACGGTACGGCTGCTGCGGCGCGCCCTGCGGGGGCCGCTGCTGGGGGCGCTGCTGCGGCGGGGGCGGCGAGGGCGCCTGCCGCTGCGGACGCCGGCGCAGCGGGTCCTCGCCCGGGTCGAGGTACTGCATCTGCGTCTGCTCGTTGCGGTCGCGGACGGCCCGCATCTGCGACTCCCACGGGTGCGGCTGGTCGGGCCGCGGCACGGGGGGCATCACCGAGGTCGGGTCGGCGCCGCCGGCGGGCCCGGTGCTCGGCAGCACGGAGGTGGCGTCGGCCGCGCCCACCGGGGGCAGGACGCCGGTCATGCCGTTCGGGTCGTAGCCGCCCATGGGCGAGCCCGCGGAGCCGGGCAGGACCTGGGTGGCGTCGCCTACGCCCGGGGTCGCGGGGACCGGCGCGGGCGAGGGGTCGGGGGCGAGCAGCGCGCCGACGCCGAGCGCGGCCTCCACCTCGGAGGGCGCGGAGTGCACGCCGATGCCGGCGGCGACCACGCGCAGGCCGCGGGCCAGGCTCTCGGCGCTGGGGCGCTCGTTCGGCTCCTTGCTCAGGCAGCGCCGGATGACGGTCCAGAGCGGTTCGGGCAGGGTCGAGGGGCGCTGCGGCTCCTCGCTGAGGTGGCGGTGGAGCACTTCGAGCGCGGTGCCGCCGGCGAACGGCGGGCGGCCGGTGACCAGCTCGTACAGCAGGATGCCGGCGCCGTAGATGTCGACGGCGGAGGTCTGCGGGCGGCCCTCGGCGGACTCGGGGGCCACGTACGCCGGGGTGCCGACGAACTCGTGCGTGCGGGTCAGGCCCGGGGAGTCCGCGAGGCGGGCGATGCCGAAGTCGGTCAGCATCGGCTTCATCTGCCCGCCGCGCTCGTCGAGCAGCACGTTGGCGGGCTTGAGGTCGCGGTGGACCACCCCGTCGGCGTGGCTGGCGGCGAGCGCGTCCGCGATCTGGGCGGTCAGCAGGCTCGCGGCGACGGGGGTGAAGGGCCCGTTCTGGCGGAGGTACTTGTGCAGGTCCGGACCGTCGATGAGGTCCATGACCAGCGCGAGCAGGTCGCCCTCGACGACGAGGTCGCGCGTGCGCACGATGTTGGGGTGCGTCAGGCGCAGCAGGACCGAGCGCTCGCGCAGGAAGCGCATGACGATGTCGGGATCGTGGGCCAGCTCCTCCTTGAGGACCTTGATGGCCACCGTCTCGCCCGGATGGCCGGCGACCGCCGCCTCCGCGCCCGCGGCCTCCCTCTGGCGGGCACGCCAGACGGTGCCCGTGGCGCCGCGCCCGAGCGGCTCTTCGAGCAGGTACTTGCTGCCGACTGGCCGCACGTCTCGCGCTCCCTGCTGTCGTCTGCCGGCGCGTTTTCGCGCCGCCGTCCATCGATGGGTTTTCCGGCCCACTCTAGGGGGTGTCCCCGGGGAAGACGCCGGGCGACGGAGGTTGGTTGCCGCACATATGTACGGAGGGTGATGTTCGCGGCGTATGCCGGGGGCGATTTTCCCCACTTTCCCGGGCCCACTGTCCGGATCCCGACGGGTCGGGACGCCCCCGGCGCCGATCAAGATCACTTGTTGCCGGGTGCCGGGCGTGTTGTCGGTGACAGGTGCGAGGATGCACCCGTACGGACGGCACGGGACGGGAGCCCCGCCTTCCGGCAGACCTGACCGGACGACGCGTCCGTGCCGGGTGGGGGGCGACCGGGCAGCCATGTCCCGCGGTTCCCCTGCCGGGCGCACGCACCGCGCAGAAGGGACCGCTGACTGCGATGCAGATCCGGCTGACCGTCCTTGGGTCGCGCAGCGGCCACCAGACCGGGCCCGCCCCCGCGAGCTGTGACGTGCTCGTCACCGCGCCCGCGGGCACGGCCCTGGCCGCCGTCGCCTCCGGGCTCGCGGCGACCGTCGGCGGGCCCGACACGGGGGGCACCATCGTGCTCTACGCCGGCGCCGAGCGGCTCGACCTCCAGCGCCGGGTGCTCGGCGAGCCCCCGCTGGTCGACGGGGCGGTGCTGGCGCTGCACGCGCCCGTGCCGGACGTGCTGCCGGAGGACGGCCTCGGCGCGCCCCAGCTGCACGTGGTGGCCGGGCCCGACGCGGGCGGGGTGCACCTCCTGCACAGCGGGCAGATCCGGGTCGGGCGCTCCGCCGAAGCCGACGTCCCGCTGGACGACCCGGACGTGTCCCGGATGCACTGCGCGGTCACGGTGACGGGGGACGGCCGGGTCTCGGTCGCCGACCTCAACTCGACGAACGGCACCACCCTCGACGGCTCTCCCGTGGGTCCCCGGCCCGTGGCCCTGCCCCCGGGCGCGCTGCTGCGGGTCGGCGAGTCCACCCTGCGCCTCGCGGCCGGGAGCGCGGCCCCGCTGGCGGTCGCCCCCGACCTGGAGGGCCACCTCGCGGTACGGGGCCGCACCACCCCGAAGCCGGCGCCCGCCGCGGCCCCGGCGCCGGCCGGGACCGGCCCGGATGACGGCGCGGGCCAGGGCGCGGGCAGCGGCTCGGACCACGCCGCGGACCACGGCCGGGGCGATGGCCGGGTCGACAGCGGGGGCGCTGGCCGGGTCGACGACACCCCCGCGTCCGGGACCGCCCGGCCGGACGGCGCCGGGTACGGCGGTCCCGGTCACGACGGTCCCGGCGGCCGGGGCTCCGGCGCGGCCGGCCCCGGCGCGCCCGCGGTCCCGCACGCCCGCACCGCACCCGGCGCGGCCACCGCGACCAGCCCCTCCGGCGGCCCGGCGGGCACACCGCACGCACCGCACGCACCGCACGCACCGGGCGCCCCCGGCGCCGCGGGCCGCGCGCACGCGCCCGAACCCGCTTACGGGCCGGCGCCCGAACCCGCTTACGGGTCGGCATCCGCGCCCGAACCCGAGGAGCCCCCCGCGGGCCGCCGCAGGGGCCTCGGTGCCTGGGCCCGCAAGTGGGTCCGCGGGGACGAGGCGTACGAGGTCCCGGCCGAGCCGGAGGCCGTGGCCGCCGTCTCCGTCGCCCCCGACCCGGACGACCCGGCCGCGCTGCTGCTGGCCGCCCTGGGCCCCACCGAGCGGCTCTGGTCGCGCGGACCGGGACACCCCGGGGTGCTGGACCTCGGGCTCGGCGCGGGCAGCCGGGTCGACCTGCGGGCCGTCGGCTCGCTCGGCCTCGCCGGACCGCGCGCACGCCTCGCCGGGGTGGCCCGCAGCGTGGTGGCGCAGCTGGCCGCCCTGCACGCGCCGGGGCAGTTGGAGATCGTGCTGGTCTGCACCGACCGGGCCCGCCCGCTCGCCGAGCGCCGCCGCGACTGGGGCTGGCTCGGCTGGCTGCCCCACGTACGCCCCGCGCACGGCCAGGACTGCCGGCTGCTCCTGGCCTACGACCGCGACCAGGCCGCCGCCCGGACCGGTGAGCTCACCCGGCGCCTGGACGACGGCCCCCTCGGCACGCACTGGGCCGCCGCCGACCCCGAGGGGGTCCGGCAGGCCACCCGCGTCTACCGGGGCCCGTACACCCTGCTCGTCCTCGACGGCGATCCCGGCGCGGGACCGCTGCGCGACGTCACCGGGCGGCTCGCCTCGCACGGCCCGGCCGGCGGCATCCACGTCCTCGCCCTCGCCGACGCCCCGGCCGCCACCCCCGCCTCGCCCGTCGCCGAGACGTACGAGACGGCCTGCGCGGGCACCCCGGCCTTCCGGGACTGCGGCGCGGTCGCCCTGCTCAGCGGGGACGTCGCCACGGCCATACGGACCTTCGCCGTCACCGGCGGCCGGCCGGTCCCCTCCGGCGACACCGTCACCGCCGACGCCGTCTCCGCCGCCTGGGCCGAGCGGTTCGCCCGCGCCCTGGCGCCGCTGCGCGCCGACGGCGGTCCGGCCGAGCCCTACCGCCCGGCTGCGGCCGCCCTGCCCGCCACCGCCCGACTGCTGGACGAGCTGGGGCTGGCACGGGCCACCCCGGCCTCCCTGATGGCCCGTTGGGCCGAGGCCACCGACCAGGGGCAGGGCACCGGCGGGCTCGCCCAGATCGTGCTGGGCAGCGGGCGGCGCGGTGCCGTCGGCGCCGAACTCGTCCACGACGGCCCGCACCTGCTGATCGAGGGGCCCGCCGGGAGCGGCCGGACCGAGCTGCTGCGCTCGGTGGCCGCCTCGCTGTCCGCCGCCGCCCGGCCCGACCGGCTGGGGCTGGTCCTGCTGGACGGGGCCGGCGGGGAGCGCGGCGACGGGCTGCTGCCCTGTACCGAGCTCCCGCACGCCTCCGCGCACCTGGTGGCCTCCGACCCGCTGCGCATGCGGGAGTTCGCGCAGGCCCTGGGCGCCGAGCTGAAGCGGCGCCACGAGCTGCTGGACGGGGTGCCGTTCGCGGAGTGGCACGCCCGCCGGGAGCTCGCCGACCGGATGGTCTCGCCCCGCCAGCCCACCCCCGGCGAGCAGCGCGGCGACATCGACCCCCAGCGCACCGGAACCCTGCGGCTGCGCGCCGCGGCCCTGCGGACCGATCCGGCCGGGCCGAGCCCGCTGCCCCGGCTGGTGGTGCTCGTCGACGACTTCGACGCGCTGGTCGCGCCGGGGCTGGGCAGTACGGGCCGGCCCGCCGCCGGCTCGGTGGTCCGGGCGCTGGAGGCGGTGGCCCGCGAGGGCGCCCGCCTCGGGGTGCACCTGGTGGCCACGACCGCCCGCCCCGACCGGACGGCCGAGACCGGGCTGGCCCGGCTGACCACCCTGCGCGTGGAGCTCGACGCCCCGGACCAGCCGGGTCCCGGCCGCGGCGTCCTGCGGTACGCGGACGGCCGCACGGTCCCGTTCCAGGCCGGCCGGGTCACCGGGCGGATCCCGCGCACCGCGACCCTGAGGCCGACTGTGGTCCCGGTGGAGTGGGAGCGGATGGGCGACCCGCCCGCCCGCCGCCCGGTCCGCGAGCTGGGCAACGGGCCGACCGACCTCGCGCTGCTGGCCAGCGCCCTGGAGCGGGCCTCCCACCTGGTCTCGGCGACGCCGGTGCTGTTCCCGCCGGCCCCCTGAACCCCTGCGGCGCCCCCGCGACGCGGTATTGCGGGGGCGCGCAGGTCGGCGTAGACCTTGTGGTCCGGGACACACCACGGGCATCGGGGGCACCGCCATGCGCAGGCACGGATCGCGTCGTACGACACTCAGCTGGGCGGCCGCGGCCGCCGCGGGCGCGCTCGCGCTGACCGCCTGCGGGGGCGGCGCGGACAAGGAGGAGCCGGCCCGGGGCGGTACGGCCGCGCCGGGGCCCGCGGTGGAACTCCCGAAGCTGACGGGCGAGAAGCTGGAGGTCGCGGCGGTCTGGACGGGCGCGGAGCAGGAGAACTTCACCAAGGTCCTGAAGGAGTTCGAGAAGCGGACCGGGGCCACCGTCACCTTCGTCCCCGCCCAGGACCCGATCGTCACGTTCCTCGGCTCGAAGATCGCGGGCGGCGCCCCGCCGGACGTGGCGCTGCTCCCGCAGGTCGGGGCGCTGGTCTCGGCGGTGCAGAACAAGTGGGCGCAGCCGGTGGGGCCGGAGGCGCAGGCGCAACTCGACGCCAACTACTCGGCGGGCTGGAAGACGCTCGGCGCGGTCGAGGGCACCCAGTACGGGGTGTACTACAAGGCCGCGAACAAGTCGCTGATCTGGTACAACGCGAAGGCCTTCGAGGCGGCGGGCGTCAAGCCCCCCACCACCTGGAAGGAGTTGCTGACGGCGGCGGACACGCTCTCCGCGTCGGGCACCCCGGCGGTCTCGGTGGCGGGCGCGGACGGCTGGACCCTCACCGACTGGTTCGAGAACGTCTACCTCTCCCAGGCGGGTCCGGAGAAGTACGACCAGCTGGCCAAGCACCGGATCAAGTGGACGGACGACAGCGTCAAGCAGGCGCTGACCACGCTGGGCGAGCTGTTCGGGCGCAAGGACTTCCTGGCGGGCGGGGCGAGCGGGGCGCTGGCCACCGAGTTCCCGAAGTCGGTGACGCAGACGTTCACCGGCGGCGACCGGCCGGCGGCCGCGATGGTCTTCGAGGGCGACTTCGTGGCGGTGAACATCGCGCAGACCGAGGCGAAGGTCGGCACGGACGCGCTCGTCTTCCCCTTCCCGGCGGTCGGCGCGAAGTCGCCGGTGGTCTCGGGCGGTGACGTGGCGGTCGCGCTGAAGCCGTCGAAGGGCGCACAGGCCCTGCTGACGTTCCTGGCGTCGCCGGACGCGGCGGAGATCCAGGCCCGGCTGGGCGGGTTCGTCTCCCCGAACAAGGCGGTGGATCCGGCCGCCTATCCGAACGACATCCAGCGGGGCATCGCCAAGGCGCTGATCGCGGCGGGCGACGACTTCCGCTTCGACATGTCGGACCAGGCTCCGGCGGCCTTCGGCGGCACCCCGGGCGCGGGCGAGTGGAAGGCGCTCCAGGACTTCCTGGCGAACCCGTCGGACGTGGCGGGGGCCCAGGCGAAACTGGAGGCGGACGCGGCCAAGGCGTACGGGAACTGATCCCGTGGCGTCCCAGGCCAAGCCGGCCGCGGCCACCGCGACCGGCAGGTCCGCCGAGGCGCGGCGCCGTCGGCTGATCGCGGCGGCGTTCCTCCTCCCCGCCCTCGTGCTCCTCGGCGCGCTCGTCGTGCACCCGATCGGCTACTCCCTCTACCGCAGCTTCTTCGACCGCTCCGGCTCCGGCTTCGTCGGCGGCGACAACTACCGGGAGATACTGCGCGATCCGACCATCCGCACCGCGCTGAAGAACACGGCGGTGTGGGTGGTGCTGGCGCCGGCCACGGCCACCGCGCTGGGCCTGATCTTCGCGGTGCTCACCGAACGGGTGCGCTGGGGAACGGCGTTCAAGCTCCTGGTCTTCATGCCGATGGCGATCTCGATGCTGGCGGCGGGCATCATCTTCCGGCTGGTCTACGACCACGACCCCGACCGGGGCGTCGCCAACGCGGTCTGGGTCGGGGTCCACGACACCTTCGCGGAGTCCTCGGCGTTCCCCAAGGCCCGCCCGGGCCGGGACTCCCCGCTGGTGGACGCGGGCGGCGGCGCCTTCGCGACCCGCGACCCCGTACGGGCGGGCGTCCCGGTGCTGCTCCCGCTGGTCGGCGTGGCCCCGGAGGCGCTGCCGGCGGGGACCGCGGTCGCCAAGGCGGCCGGCGCCGACCCGGAGAAGGTCACCGGCACCGTCTGGCAGGACTTCACCCGGGGCGGGGGCGGGGCGGTGAACACGGTCGACCCCACCGAGTCCGGTTTCGCCGGGATGCGCGTCGAGGCGGTGAAGGACGGGAAGGTCGTGGAGAGCACCACCGCGCGCGCAGACGGGGTCTTCGTCCTGTCCGCGAAGGCCGACGGGGCGCAGCTGCGGCTGCCGGCCTCGAACTTCCGGGAGGCCTACGCGGGCGTCCAGTGGCTGGGCCCGGCGCTGGTGACCACGGCGGTCATCGGGGCGTACGTGTGGATGTGGGCCGGCTTCGCGATGGTGCTGATCGGGGCGGGGCTGGCGTCGATGCCGAGGGAGCTGCTTGAGGCGGCCCGGGTGGACGGGGCGAACGAGTGGCAGGTGTTCCGCCGGGTCACCGTGCCGATGCTGGCGCCCGTGCTGGTGGTCGTGCTCGTCACGCTCGTCATCAACGTCATGAAGGTGTTCGACCTGGTCTTCGTGATCGCTCCCGGGGCGGTGCAGGACGACGCGAACGTGCTGGCGCTCCAGCTCTACCGCACCTCCTTCGGCACGGACGCGGATCCCGGGCTGGGCAGCGCCATCGCGGTGCTGCTGCTGGTCCTGGTGCTGCCGGTCATGCTGGTGAACATCCGCAGGCTGCGGAAGGAGAGGTCCCGATGAGCGGATTCGAGCGGACGCCGGACCGGGCGGCCGGGGCCGGGTCGCCACCCGCCGGACCGGTGACCGGAGCCGGAGCCGGTACGGGAACCGGGACCGGAGCCGGTACGGGGACCCTGACCGCGCCCGGGAGCGGGACGGCCGCGGCCTCCGGGGCCGCCTCCGCCGCGCCGGGGGCCGTCACACGGGCCGGGCGCGGTCTGGCGGCCCGGGCCGCGGGCGGGGTGCTGCGCCTGTTCCTGATCGCGGCCGCGCTGTTCTGGCTGCTGCCCACCCTCGGCCTGCTCGTCTCCTCCTTCCTCGCCCCCTCCGACCTCGACAAGGGCGGCTGGTGGGGGGTGCTGACCGCGCCGTCCCGGCTCACGGCCGACAACTACGCGCGGCTGCTGGCCAACGACACGATCACCGGGTCCCTGCTGAACACCCTCGCGATCGCGGTGCCCGCGACCCTGCTCGTGCTCGTCCTGGGCGCGTTCGCCGGGTACGCCTTCGCCTGGCTGGAGTTCCCCGGCCGGGACTGGCTGTTCCTCGTCGTCGTGGGGCTGCTCGTCGTCCCGGTCCAGGTGGCGCTGATCCCTGTCTCCGAACTCTTCGGCACGATCGGCCTGTTCGAGACCACTGCGGGGGTGGTCCTGTTCCACACCGCGTTCGGGCTGCCGTTCGCCGTGTTCCTGCTGCGGAACTACTTCGCGGAGATCCCGCGCGAACTGCTGGAGGCGGCCCGGCTGGACGGGGCGGGCGAACTGCGGCTGTTCGCGCGGGTGGTGCTGCCGCTGGGCGGTCCGGCGATCGCCTCGCTCGGCATCTTCCAGTTCCTGTGGGTGTGGAACGACATGCTGGTCGCGCTCGTCTTCGCCGACTCGGCGAACCCGCCGGTCACGGTCGCGCTCCAGCAGCAGGTGCGGCAGTTCGGGAACAACATCGACGTGCTGGCGCCGGGCGCGTTCCTGTCGATGGCGATCCCGCTCGTCGTCTTCTTCGCCTTCCAGCGGCAGTTCGTCTCGGGGGTGATGGCCGGCGCCGTCAAGTGACGCCCCCGAACGCCCCGACCGCACCTCCCCGCAGCGTCCGGCATCCGCCGGATCACGCTGCCGACGTGCGGAGTTGCCGCTCCGTAACCCGAATGCCGCACGCCGCGTAACCCGATCGCCACGCCGGGGGTTCCTGGGTCATATGACCGCCCCCGCCGACCCCTGGATGTGCCGTGCCCCGGTTCAGCGTCATCGTGCCCGCGTACAAGGTCCAGGCGTACCTCCAGGAGAGTCTGGACTCGGTCCTGACGCAGTCGTACCCGGATCTGGAACTGATCGCGGTCGACGACGTCTCCCCGGACGCCTGCGGCTCGATCATCGACGAGTACGCGGCCCGGGACCCCCGGGTCACCGCTGTGCACCTGGCGCACAACCTGGGGCCGGGCCCGGCCCGCAACGCGGGTCTGGCCCGGGCCACCGGCGACTACCTGGTCTTCCTCGACGGCGACGACACCCTCGCCTCGGGCGCCCTCCAGGCCATCACCGACCGGCTGAAGGCCACCGGCTCCCCCGACGTCCTCGTCTACGACTACGCGCGTACCTTCTGGACGGGCGAGCTGGTCCGCAACCGGCTCTCGAACCGGCTCTCAGAGGAGGGCCCGGCCAGTTTCCGGCTCGCCGACCGCCCGGCCCTGCTCGGCATGCCGATGGTGGTGTGGAACAAGGCGTACCGCCGGGAGTACGCGGAGCGCGAGGGCCTGTCCTTCCCGCCCGGCTTCTACGAGGACACCCCGTGGACCTACCCGGCGCTGCTGGCCGCCGAGTCCGTCGCCGTCCTGGACCGGGTCTGCGTGCACTACCGCCAGCGGCGGACGGGGTCGATCCTGACCACCTCCAGCCGCCGCCACCTCGACATCTTCGACCAGTACGACCGGGTCTTCGGCTACCTCGCCGGCCGCCCCGAGCTGGATCGCTGGCGCCCCACCGTGCACCGGCGGATGGCCGAGCACTTCTGCGCCCTGTACGCCGACCCGCGGCGCCTGCCGCGCACCAGCCGCGCCGAGTTCTTCGCGCGGGCCTCGGCCCTGCTGCGCCGCTACCGGGCCCCCGGCGGCGGCGGGGGCGCGCTGCCGCTGTCCCTGTCGCGGACCGACCGGGTCCGGCACTCCCTGATGCGGCTGGGCGCCCGGCGCGCGTACCGGCTGCTGTCGGTGCTCCGCTCGGCGGGACTGGCGGCCCGGCGGGGGGCGGCCGTCCTGGGACGGGGGCTGCGGGAGTGCGCGCTGCGGCTGCACTACCGGGTGCAGCGGCTGCTGCCGCTCCGGCCGGAGCTGGCGGTCTTCTCCGCGTACTGGCACGGCGGTTACGCCTGCAACCCGGCGGCCGTCGAGGCGAAGCTGCGGGAGCTGGCGCCCCGGATGCGCACGGCGTGGATCTGCGACCCGGCGCACGCCGCCACGCTCCCCCGCGAGACGGTGGCGCTGCGGCCCGGCTCGGCGGCGTACTGGAGCGCCCTGGCCCGGGCCACGTACCTGGTCACCAACGTCAACTTCGACCGCGCCCTGGTCAAGCGGCCCGGCCAGATCCTGGTGCAGACCCAGCACGGCACCCCCCTCAAGCGGGTCGGCCTCGACCTCCAGGACCGGCCGGCGGCCACCCCGACCACGGACTTCGCGGGCCTGCTGCGCGGCGCCGACCAGTGGGACTACCTGCTCTCGGCGAACCGGCACTCGACGCTGGTGTGGGAGAAGGCCGTGCCGTCCTCGTACACGACGCTGGAGTACGGCTACCCGCGCAACGACGTCTTCCACCGGGCGAGCCGGGCGGACGTGCTGGAGCTGCGCGAGCGGCTCGGCATCCCGCCGGGCTCCACGGCCGTCCTGTACGCGCCCACGCACCGCGACTACCGGCGCAGCCGGCCCGACCACCTGGACTTCGAGCGGGTCCTGCGGGACCTCGGCCCGCGCTTCACGCTGCTGGTCCGCACGCACCTGACGTACGCGGACTCGGGGTGGGAGCCGCAGGCGCACCCGCGGCTGGTCGACGTCTCCGCCTACCCGTCGGTGGAGGAACTCTGCCTGGCGTCCGACGCGCTGGTGACGGACTACTCGTCCCTGATGTTCGACTACGCGGTGCTGGACCGCCCGATCGTGATCCACGCGGACGACTGGGAGGCCTACGAGGCGGCCCGGGGCACCTACTTCGACCTGCGGGCCTGTCCGCCCGGGGCGATCGCCCGCACCGAGGACGAACTGGTGGACATCTTCGCCACCGGGCACTGGCAGGGCTCGCGCTCCGCGCAGCTGCGGGCGGCGTTCCGCTCGCGGTTCTGCTCGTACGACGACGGCCGCGCGGCGGAGCGCGTCGTGCGCCGGGTCTTCCTCGGGCAGGCCGTCCCGATCCCGGCGGTCGTCCCGCTGGAGGAGCGCCGCCCGGCACCGGCGGCGCCGTCGGCGGTCCGGGAGCCGACGCTGGCGCACCTGACGGCGGGCCGCCTGTCCTTCTGACGCGCGCGGGCGCGGGGGCCCGTTCGTCACGGGCCCCCGCTGACCCCGGGCCCCGGCGCCGGTCCGCCCGGGGTCAGGCGGCCCGCAGGCCGGCCACCACCGAGCGGGCCAGGTCGTCCAGGTAGTCCTTCGGGACGGTGTCCCGGACCACCACCTGCCGCCAGTACAGCGGTCCGATCGCCAGGTCCAGCGCCCGGTCCGGGCAGGTCCCGTCGGGCAGCTCGCCGCGTGCGACCGCCTCGGAGACGATCCCCTCGGCCATCCGCCGCTGTCCGTCCAGCAGCGCGCCCCGCACCGCGTCCGCGATCTCGGGGTTTCGCGCCGCCTCGACCAGCAGGTCCGGGATGACCGCGGAGGCCACCGGGTGCCGCAGCACGTGCGTCATGACCTCCAGCAGGGCCCGTACGTCCCCGTACAGGGATCCGGTCGACGGCACCGGCAGGCCGTCCACCGCGAAGGCCCCCACCAGGTCGAGCACGAGGTGCAGCTTCGACTTCCACCGTCGGTAGACGGCGGTCTTGCCGACGCCCGCCCGGCGGGCGATGCCCTCGATGGACATCCGCGCGAAGCCGACGGCGGCGAGTTCCCCGACCACCGCCTCCCGGATCGCCTCGGTCACGTCCTCGCGCAGGACGGCGGCGCCGGCGGGCTGGCGGCGGGCGGGGGTGGTGGCGGGGTCGGAGGTCATGCAGAGAGCATAGCCGCGCACCCCGTCACGACGATACGGTTGCGTCCCGACGCTGGACGTCCTACTGTCACCGTAGCGACGATACGGGACCGTCCCATCGCTCGCGACGCCCCGACCCCGGCGAAAGCGACCCCTGTGACCACCGCGACCGCACCCTCGACCGCCGCAGCAGCCGCCGCCCGCCCGATCCCGCCGGAACTCTCCCGGCTCGCGGCCGAGCACGGCCTGACCCTCAGCGGCGCCCGGCCCACGCTCCCCCGGTACCTCGCGCAGCTGTGGGGCCGGCGCCACTTCGTCACCACGCACGCGACCGCCCGCATGCAGGCGCAGTACAGCAGCGCGAAGCTCGGCCAGGTCTGGCACCTGGTGACCCCGCTGCTCAACGCGGCGGTCTACTACTTCATCTTCGGCGTCGTCATGCGCGCCAGCCACAACGTGCCCGACTACGTGCCGTTCCTGATCACGGGCGTCTTCGTGTGGGACTTCATCGGCAGCTCCGTCAACGCCGGCACCCGGGCCGTCCACAGCAACCGCGGCCTGGTACGCGCCCTGCACTTCCCGCGCGCCAGCCTGCCCCTCTCCACCGTCGTCCAGCTCTTCCAGCAGCTGCTGGTCTCCATGGGCGCCCTGGTCATCCTGCTGCTGGCCTTCGGCCAGACGCCCGCGCCCTCCTGGTTCCTGGTGGCCCCGACCCTCGTGCTGATGGCGGTCTTCGCGGCCGGCTGCGCCATGGCCATGGCCCGCATCGGCAGCAAGAACCCCGACGTCAGCCAGCTGATGCCGTTCGTCCTGCGCACCTGGATGTACTCCTCGGGCGTCATGTGGTCCATCGACCAGATGCTCAAGAGCGACCAGCTGCCGCACTGGGTGTCGACGGCACTCAAGTTCAACCCGGCGGCCGTCTACATCGACCTGATGCGCTTCGCGCTCATCGACAGCTTCTCCGCCCACTCGCTGCCGCACCACGTGTGGCCGGTGGCCATCGGCTGGGCGCTGCTCGCCGGCGTCGGCGGATTCATCTACTTCTGGAAGGCTGAGGAGGAGTACGGACGTGGCTGACACCTCGACGACCTCGACGCACACCCGCCCCACCGCCGCACCGGCGGCCCCCGGGACCCGCATGCCCACCGTCATCGCCCACGACGTGCACGTGGTCTACCGGGTCCAGGGCAGCGGCGGCCGCAAGGGCGGCGCCACCGCCGCCCTGAGCCGGGTCTTCTCCCGCGAACGGGCCCCCGCCGCGCGCGAGGTGCACGCGGTCCGGGGCGTCAGCTTCACCGCTTACAAGGGCGAGGCCATCGGCCTCATCGGCTCCAACGGCTCGGGCAAGTCCACCCTGCTGGCCGCCGTCGCCGGCCTCCAGCCGGTCGCCGCGGGCGCGATCTACTCGCACGGCCAGCCCTCCCTTCTCGGCGTGAACGCCGCGCTGATGAACGACCTGACGGGCGAGCGGAACGTGGTCCTCGGCGGGCTCGCCATGGGCATGAGCCGCGAGCAGATCCAGGAGCGCTACCAGGACATCGTGGACTTCTCCGGCATCAACGAGAAGGGCGACTTCATCTCGCTGCCCATGCGGACGTACTCCTCGGGCATGGGCGCCCGGCTGCGGTTCTCCATCGCCGCCGCCAAGGACCACGACGTCCTGATGATCGACGAGGCCCTGGCCACCGGCGACGCGGCCTTCCAGCGCCGCAGCCAGGCCCGCATCGAGGAACTGCGCGAGCACGCGGGCACGGTCTTCCTGGTCAGCCACGGCATCAACACGGTCCGCGAGACGTGCGACCGCGCGATCTGGCTGGAATCCGGCGTCCTGCGCATGGACGGCCCGTCCTCCGAAGTCTGCGCCGCCTACGAACGCTTCACCCGCTCCTGACCCCCACCACCCGCCCGCCCCCACTCCCGACACGTGGAGCCCACCACCCCAGCCCCACCGGCGCCGGCGCCGGAAGCCGATCCCACCCCCGCCGGCGCTGAGGCGCTCCCCCAACCCCGCCGGCGCTGGGACCCCACCCCTACCCAAGCCGGCGCCGAGGCGCACCACCCCAGCCCCGCCGGCGTTTGAGGCGCGGGGGTCCGGGGGCGGAGCCCCCGCGGCCGCCGCCCGGCCGGACGGGGCGTACGCGCAACGGGCCGGGCCCGGGACCACTCAGGTCCCGGGCCCGGCCCGTCCGCGCTACAGGTCGGCGGCGGCGCCGACCAGCCGCACCGATCAGCTGTGCACGCGCAGCAGCGACCGCATCGTCCGCATCGCCACCGACAGGTTCGCCAGGTCGAAGTCGTCCGAGCCCCGGATCTCGTCCAGGGTCGTCCGGGCCCGCGAGATGATCGCCGCGTTCTTCTCCTCCCACGCCTTGAAGCGCTCCTCGGGAGTCGAGGTGCCGTTGCCCACGGACAGCACGTCGGCCGTCAGGGCCGCGTGCGCCGCGAACAGGTCCTCGCGGATGGACGCGCGGGCCATCGACTGCCAGCGGTCGGACCGCGGCAGCTCGATGATGCGGTCCATCAGCTGGGTGATCTCCAGGCGGTCGGCGAGGTCGTAGTACACCTCGGCGACGTCCAGCGGGGCCACGCCCGTGCGGTCGGCGATCGCGACGACGTCGAGCGTCGGGAAGGCCGAGGAGAAGCCGGCGACCTTGGCCGCCAGTTCCTCCGGCACGCCCTCGCCGATCAGCTCGTCCATGATCGACTGGTACCACTCCAGGTCGGCGCCGCGCACCAGCTTCGGCACCTCGTCCCAGACGTTCCCGACCCGCTCGCCGAAGAACTCGATGGTCTCGGTGATCTCCAGCGGCTGCGGCCGGTTGTTGAGCAGCCAGCGGGTGCCGCGCTCCACCAGGCGCCGAGAGTGCAGCCGGATCCGGGTCTGGACACTGGCCGCGACCTTGTTGTCCAGCGCCTCGACCGCCTCCCAGACCGCGGCCAGACCGAAGATCTCGCGCGCCGCGAGCTGCGCCCGCACGATCTCCTCCGTGGAGGCCCCGGTCTCCTCGCGGAGGCGGTGCAGGAAGGTCGAACCACCGGCGTTGACGGTGTCGTTGACCAGGATCGTGGTGATGATCTCCCGGCGCAGCGCGTGCGCGTCGATCTGCTCGGGGAACTTCTCGCGCAGCGCGCTCGGGAAGTACGCGTAGAGCAGCCGGCGCAGGTACGCGTCGTCCGGCAGCCCGGTGGCGATCAGCTCGTCCGCCGTCGTGATCTTGGTGTAGGCGAAGAGGACGGCGAGCTCCGGCTGCGTCAGGCCCCTGCCGCTGCCCAGCAGCTCGCGGATCTGCCGGTCGGTGGGCAGGAACTCCAGCTCGCGGTTGAGCAGTCCGGCACCCTCCAGGCGGCGCATGAAGCGCTGCTGCGCGTGGAGCAGGCTGGGGGCCTGCGCCGCGCCGTTGGAGAGCGCCACGTTCTGCGCGTAGTTGTTGCGCAGGACGAGGTGGCCCACCTCGTCGGTCATCTCGGCGAGCAGCTTGTTGCGCTGCTTGACGGTCATGTCGCCGTCCGTGACCACCGCGTTCAGCAGGATCTTGATGTTCACCTCGTGGTCGGAGGTGTCCACGCCCGCGCTGTTGTCGATGGCGTCGGTGTTGATCTTGCCGCCTTCGCCGCCCGCGCCGGTCCGGGCGAACTCGATGCGGCCGAGCTGGGTCAGACCGAGGTTGCCGCCCTCGCCGATGACCCGCGCCCGCACGTCGGAGCCGTTGACGCGGATGGCGTCGTTGGCCTTGTCGCCGACGTCCGCGTGCGTCTCGGACGTCGCCTTGACGTACGTGCCGATGCCGCCGTTCCACAGCAGGTCCACGGGGGACTGGAGGATCGCCTTCATCAGGTCGGCCGGGGTCATCTTCATGACGCCCGCCTCGATCCCGAGGGCCGCGCGGACCTGCGCGTTGACCGGGATGGCCTTCGCCGTACGCGGGTGGACGCCGCCGCCCGCCGAGAGCAGCGCGGTGTCGTAGTCGGCCCACGAGGAGCGCGGCAGGTCGAAGAGCCGGCGCCGCTCGGCGTAGGAGGTGGCCGCGTCCGGGTTCGGGTCGATGAAGATGTGCCGGTGGTCGAAGGCGGCGACCAGGCGGATGTGCTCGGAGAGCAGCATGCCGTTGCCGAAGACGTCGCCGGACATGTCGCCGACGCCGACGACGGTGAAGTCCTCGGACTGGGTGTCGTGGCCCAGCTCGCGGAAGTGCCGCTTGACGGACTCCCAGGCGCCGCGGGCGGTGATGCCCATGCCCTTGTGGTCGTATCCGGCCGAGCCGCCCGAGGCGAAGGCGTCGCCGAGCCAGAACCCGTACGCCTCCGCGACCCCGTTGGCGATGTCGGAGAAGGTCGCGGTGCCCTTGTCCGCGGCGACGACGAGGTAGGTGTCGTCCTCGTCGTGGCGGACCACGCCGACAGGCGGCACGACCTCGCCCGCCACCATGTTGTCGGTGATGTCGAGCAGCGCCGAGATGAAGATCTTGTACGAGGCGATGCCCTCGGCGAGCCAGGCGTCGCGGTCCACCGACGGGTCGGGCAGGTTCTTCGCGACGAAGCCGCCCTTGGCGCCGACCGGCACGATGACGGTGTTCTTGACCATCTGCGCCTTGACCAGGCCGAGGATCTCCGTACGGAAGTCCTCGCGCCGGTCGGACCAGCGCAGGCCGCCGCGGGCGACCTTGCCGAAGCGCAGGTGGACGCCCTCGACGCGCGGGGAGTACACCCAGATCTCGAAGGCGGGGCGGGGCGCCGGCAGGTCCGGGATGGCCTGCGGGTCGAACTTCATCGACACGTAGCTGTGCTGCTCGCCCGCGTCGGTGAGCTGGAAGAAGTTCGTCCGCAGCGTCGCCTTGATCAGCGTGAGGAACGCGCGCAGGATGCGGTCCTCGTCGAGCGAGGCGACCTGGTCCAGGGCCCCGTCCAGCTCCTCCAGCATGGCGTCGACGAGCTCGCTGCCGGCGGTCTGCCGGGCGGGCGACATCCGGGCCTCGAAGAGGGAGACCAGCAGCCGGGTGGTGTGGACGTTGTTGCGGAGGGTGTCCTCCATGTAGTCCTGGCTGAAGGTGGATCCGGCCTGGCGCAGGTACTTGGCGTACGCGCGCAGGACGACGGCCTGCCGCCAGGTCAGGCCGGCGCCGAGCACCAGGGTGTTGAAGTTGTCGTTCTCCGCGTCGCCCTGCCAGACCGCGGCGAAGGCGTCCTGGAACCGCTCGCGGGCGTCGTCGGCGAGGTAGCCGGAGCCGCCGGCGTGCTCGCCGTTGCCGCCGGAGACGGGCATCCGCAGGCCGAAGTCGTAGATCCAGGCGCTGACCCGGTCGGAGCGGCGCAGCTCGTACGGGCGCTCGTCGGTGACCTCGACGCCGAGGCGCTGCAGGACGGGCAGGACCGCGGACAGCGAGACCTGCTCACCGGTGCGGTAGATCTTGAACCGGCGCTCGCCGGGGCCCGCGCCGACCGGCTCGTACAGCGAGAGCGCGAACTCGCGGTCGCTGGCGGAGAGCCGCTCCAGGTGGCAGAGGTCGGCGACGGCCGCGCGCGGCGAGTGGTCGGCCTTGTAGCCCTCGGGGAACGTGGTGCCGTAGCGGCGCAGCAGTTCGGCGGCCCGCTCCTCGCCCAGCTCGGCGACGAGGGCCTCGGCGAAGCCGTCGGCCCAGGAGCGGGCGGCGTCGACGAGGCGGCCCTCGATGCGCTCGACGTCGGTGTCGGTCAGGACGGGCAGTTCCTTGCCCTGGGGGACGCGGACGACGAAGTGGATGCGGGAGAGGATCGACTCGGTGTTCCAGGCGGTGAAGTCGACGCTGGTGCCGTCGAGCTCCTCCTTCAGGATGTCCATCAGCCGCAGCCGGACGCCGGTGGTGAACCGGTCGCGCGGCAGGTAGACCAGCGCGGAGTAGTAGCGCCCGTACTCGTCCTGGCGCAGGTAGAGCCGCAGCCGGCGGCGCTCCTGGAGGTACAGGACGGAGGTGACGATCCCCCGGAGCTGGTCGACCGGGGTCTGGAACAGCTCGTCGCGCGGGTAGGTCTCCAGGATCTGGAGCAGGTCGCGGCCGTCGTGGCTGCTCGGCGCGAAGCCGGCGCCCTCCAGCACCTCGGCGACCTTGCGGCGCACGACCGGCACCCGGCGCACCGACTCGGTGTAGGCGGCGGAGGAGAACAGGCCGAGGAACCGGCGCTCGCCCACGACGTTGCCGTCGGCGTCGAACTTCTTGACGCCCACGTAGTCGAGGTACGAGGGGCGGTGCACGGTGGAGCGGCTGTTGGCCTTGGTCAGCACCAGCAGGCGGTGCTCGCGGGCCTTGGCGCGGGCGTCGGCCGGCAGCCGGTTGAAGGACGGCGAGACGGGATGGCCGTCCTCCTTGCCGCTGTGCAGCGGGTCGGAGCGCAGGATGCCGAGGCCGGTGCCGGGCACGGCGGTCAGGGCGTCCCCGTCGACGAGGTTGTACTCGCGGTAGCCGAGGAAGGTGAAGTGGTCGTCGGCGAGCCAGCGCAGCAGCTCGCGGGCCTCTTCGAGCTCGTACTCGCGCAGGTCGGGCGCGGTGGGCTCGTTCGGCAGCTCTTCGGCGATGCGCATCGCCGCGTCGCGCATCTTCTCCCAGTCCTCGACGGACTCGCGTACGTCGGACAGGACGCGCAGCAGGTCGCCGGTCATCTGCTTGAGGTCGGCGCGGTCGGTCTCGCGGTCGATCTCGACGTGGATCCAGGACTCGATGAGGGAGTCGTGGGGGCGCTCGGTGCGGGGGCCGTGGGCGTCGCATTCGGGGCCGAGGATCTCGATCAGCTTGCCGGTGACGTCACGGCGGACGACGACCTGCGGGTGGATCACGACGTGGATGCCGCTGCCCTTGCGGGACAGCTCGTTGGTGACGGAGTCCACGAGGAAGGGCATGTCGTCGGTGACCACTTCGACGACCGAGTGGCTGGAGGTCCAGCCGTTCTCCTCGACCGTGGGGGTGTGCACGCGCACGTTCGCGGTGCCCTGTGGCCGGTTTTCGGCGAGCCGGTAGTGCGAGAGCGCCGCCCCGAACACGTCGACCGGGTCCCGGTCCAACAGGTCCTCTGGGGCGGTGTGCAGGTAGTAGCGCTGGAGGTAGGAGAGAACGGTGTCCCGGTCCGGACGCCCTCCCTTGTCCGACCCAGTCGGAAGTAGCCCCCCGGCCGGGCTGTTCTCAGCTACCCGGGCCGCCCGTGTGAGCAGTTCGGCCTTTGCTTCGTCCAGCTTGGTCTGCATGTCCTCTGGCTCCTGTCGCGCGCCATTGCGTGACGTAGGTGGTGAAGGAAGGAACGACACAGCGCCGCGGTGAGGCGGGATGTCCGTCCGTAATAGGAATCGACGCTATGTCGTCGAGAAAGCCGACCGGGAGGGTTTCGGCCATGATCGCCGAGGCCCGGCGGCGGGGACCAGCGATGGCCCGGGCACCGTAGTGCGCCGGGCTGGGTCCGGGGGCTTCGGCGCCCCCGAGGACTATCGCGCTGATCACGGGTCAAGGCTATCCCCACCCACCCCCGGCCCGTCATGAGCTGTATGTGTACAAATCCGGGGGTGGAACTTTGACACTCTGGACAGCGACGGGACCGGCCGACCGTGCACGTCGCTATTCGGCCAGCTCGCGGGCCGTCCGTACGGCCTCTGCCAGCGTGTCCACGACGGGTACGCCGGCTGATTCCAGACTGCTGCGGCTGTGCGAGCCGCCCGTGTAGAGAACGGCCCGCGCGCCGACATGGGCGGCGGCCACGGCGTCGTCCACCGCGTCTCCGATGAGGACCGTACGTTCCGCCGTCACGCCCGTCCCCTCCAGGGCGGCCAGGTGGCGTACGAGATGTCCTGCCTTGCTGGTGTGGGAGGGGCCGGTGCGGCCGTCGACGCGCAGGAAGTGCCGCTCGATCCCGTGGAATCGGACCAGGGGCACGAGCTTCTCGTGGGGCGCCAGGGACAGCAGGGACTGCGTGAGCCCATCGCGCTGCCAGCCCCGGAGCAGTTCCAGCGCCCCGTCGGTCAGCCCGGCGTCGTGGGCATCGGCCCAGTAGTGCCGGTGGAAGGTGTCGTCCATGACGAGCCATTCCGCCTCGGTGGGCAGCCGCCCCATGAGGCGCTCGTAGAACTTCGGCACGGGGACGACGTACAGGTCGCGGTAGGTGGCCAGGGTGATCGCCGGGAAGCCGAGTTCGGCGAAGGAGGCGTTCGTCGCGGCTATGACGGCGTCGATGTCGTGGAGCAGCGTGCCGTTCCAGTCCCAGACGATGTGGGTCGGGTGCGGGGTGGCGGCGGTCACTTCAGCAGCCCCGGGATCTCCTGGACGCCGAACCACAGCAGCTCGTGCTCCTCGGCGCCGTCGACGACGGACTGCGCGCCGCGGTCCCCTCCGTCGGCGGCCGCGAGGGCCGCCGCGGCCGCGGCGACGTCCTCGTGGGCGTCGTCGGCGTCGACGTGCACGGCGGCGGCCACGGTGAGCCGTACGGCGTCGGCGAGGGCGACCCGGCCGAGCGCGGCCTCGTCCTCGCCGGGGGCCGCCGTGGCGGCCCGGTCGGCGACGTCGAGGGCGATCACGACGCGCCTGCGCGGCGCGGCGGCGTCCTCGGCGACCATCCGGAGGGAGGCGGCGGCGGCCCGGTTGAGGGCCGCGTACTCCAGCTCCTCCTCGTCGTCCGACACGTACCACTCGCGCAGGCCGGGGGTGACGGCGTACGCACGCAGCGGGGCGGGGCCCAGCTCACCCGCCTGGTGCGCCGCGGCGAGCCCGGGGAGGGTCAGGGGGACGTACACGCGCATGGCCGGCTGCTTTCGGTAGTCGGAAACGCCCCCAGGATACGACCGGCCCCCCTCCCCCCGCCCGCCCCCTCGCGCGAACCCCCAGCGCGGCAGCCCGCCCCGCCCCGGCCCGCCCGGGGGTCCGGCTGAGTGACGGCGGCCGTCCCCCATCGGGGTGCCGGACCGGGCCCCGGCGGCGTCCACCCCGGTACGCGCGCGGGCGCCGCGCGGGCCGCTGCCGGGCCACCGTCGGGGCCCGGCGCACTCGGATAGGTGAACCCGGAGGCGCGCCGCGGCCGGCGGCGGGGCGGTTGCGGAGCGTGTTCGGCGGCCGTAGAAGGTTCCCATCAAGTTACCGCCCGGTACCGCTCCGGGCCCGGCCTGTTCGGGGGCAGATCGCGATGGACACCACGATGCGCGGCACGACGATCGGCGGCGAGGGCAGCCGGCGGCGGCCGTCCGCCGGCCCGGGCCGGACCCGCCCGGCCGGACGGCGGGACACGCGCCGCCCGGCGGGCGGACCTCCGCACGCCCTGCGGCTGGGCCCCCACCACTGGTTCGCGGAACGCCTGCTGGCGGTGGTCAGCGGCCGCCGCCCGGTCCACTCCCTCCTCGGCCACACCGTCGGCCCGGCGTACCAGCAGCTCGTCGGCCTCGCCCCCGACGGACCGCTGCGGGACCGGCTCCGCCCCGTCATCCGCCAGTGCGGCCGCTTCACCCCCGGCCCGGGCGTCATCGAGGCCTTCGCCCGCATCGCCACGGGCGACCGGGTGACGGCCATGGCCTTCCGCCTCGAACAGGGCCCGGACCTCCGCTGGCGCTGCGCGGCCGTCGAAATGCACGCCCCCCGCTCGTGACTCCGAGGCCCCGCTCCAACGCCGCCGGGCTCCAAGGCCCCCTCGGCCCCGCCGGCGTTTGAGGCGCGGGGGTCCGGGGGCAGCGCCCCCGGGGACGGCGCCGCACCCACCCCACCACGCGGCCCCGGCCCCGGCACGGGCACGGGCACGGGCACGGGCACCCGCACCGGCGCCCCTCCCCGCCCCACAACGCGGCCGGGGCCGGACACCACCCACGGTGTCCGGCCCCGGCCGACGGTCGACCCCAGCGGGGTTACTTCTTGCGGCGACGCCCGCCGGAAGCCTTCTGCGCCTTGCGCCGCTCCGCCCGCGTCATCCCGTCACCGGAACCGTCGGCGTCGCTCTCGAAGTCGCCCTCGATCACACCGCCCTCGCCGTCCACGGTCGGCGCCGAGAAGTGCAGCCGGTCCGGCCGCTGCGGGGCCTCCAGCCCCTTCGCCCGGATCTCCGGGCGGGCCGGCGCCGCGTCCTTGGTCAGCGACGGCGCCGCGTCCTGCACCGGGACCTCCTCGACCTGCTGCTCGACCTGGACCTCCAGGTTGAACAGGTAGCCGACGGACTCCTCCTTGATGCCGTCCTGCATGGCGTTGAACATGTCGAAGCCCTCACGCTGGTACTCGACCAGCGGGTCCTTCTGGGCCATCGCCCGCAGGCCGATGCCCTCCTGCAGGTAGTCCATCTCGTACAGGTGCTCGCGCCACTTGCGGTCCAGCACCGACAGCACCACGCGCCGCTCCAGCTCGCGCATGATGTCGGAGCCGAGCGTCTTCTCGCGCGTCTCGTACTGCTCGTGGATGTCGTCCTTGACGGACTCCGCGATGAACTCGGCGGTGATGCCCGCGCGGTCGCCCGCGGCCTCCTCCAGCTCGTCCACCGTGACCTTGATCGGGTAGAGCTGCTTGAAGGCGCCCCACAGCCGGTCGAGGTCCCACTCCTCGGCGAAGCCCTCGACCGTCTCGGCCGCGATGTACGCGTCGATGGTGTCGTCCATCATGAAGCGCACCTGGTCCTGCAGGTCCTCGCCCTCCAGGACGCGACGGCGCTCCCGGTAGATGACCTCGCGCTGGCTGTTGAGGACCTCGTCGTACTTCAGGACGTTCTTGCGCGTCTCGAAGTTCTGGGTCTCGACCTGCGACTGGGCCGACGCGATCGCGCGCGTCACCATCTTGTTCTCGATCGGGACGTCGTCCGGCACGTTGGCCATCGCCATGACCCGCTCGACCATCTGTGCCTTGAACAGGCGCATCAGGTCGTCGCCGAGCGACAGGTAGAACCGGGACTCGCCCGGGTCGCCCTGACGGCCGGAGCGGCCGCGCAGCTGGTTGTCGATGCGGCGCGACTCGTGGCGCTCGGTGCCCAGCACGTACAGGCCGCCGAGGTCCTTGACCTCTTCGAACTCGGCCTTCACGGCCGCCTCGGCCCTGGTGAGCGCCTCGGGAAGGGCGTGCGCCCACTCCTCGATGTGCTCCTCCGGGTCCAGGCCGCGCTGGCGCAGCTCGGCCTCGGCCAGGTCGTCCGGGTTGCCGCCGAGCTTGATGTCGGTACCACGGCCGGCCATGTTGGTCGCGACGGTGACGGCGCCCCTGCGGCCGGCCTGGGCGACGATCGTCGCCTCCCGGTCGTGCTGCTTGGCGTTGAGCACCTCGTGCGGCACCCCGCGCTTGGAGAGCTGCTGGGAGAGGTACTCGGACTTCTCGACCGACGTGGTGCCGACGAGGATCGGCTGGCCCTTCTCGTGCTTCTCCGCGATGTCGTCGACGACCGCGGCGAACTTCGCGACCTCGGTCCGGTAGATCAGGTCCGGCTGGTCCTTGCGGACCATGTCGCGGTTGGTCGGGATCGGGACGACGCCGAGCTTGTAGATCTGCTGGAACTCGGCGGCCTCGGTCATGGCCGTACCGGTCATGCCCGACAGCTTCGAGTACAGGCGGAAGAAGTTCTGCAGGGTGATCGTGGCGAGGGTCTGGTTCTCGTCCTTGATGTCCACCCCTTCCTTCGCCTCGATCGCCTGGTGCATGCCCTCGTTGTAGCGGCGGCCGGCCAGGATGCGGCCGGTGTGCTCGTCGACGATCATGACTTCGCCGTCGATGACGACGTAGTCCTTGTCGGCCTTGAAAAGCTCCTTGGCCTTGATCGCGTTGTTCAGGTAGCCGACGAGCGGGGTGTTCACCGACTCGTAGAGGTTCTCGATGCCGAGCCAGTCCTCGACCTTCGCGACACCGGTCTCGTGGATGGCGACGGTGCGCTTCTTCTCGTCGACCTCGTAGTCGCCGGTCTCCTCGATGCCCTTCAGCGGCTGGCCGGCCTCGCCCTTCTTCAGGCGGGTCACCAGCTTCGCGAAGTCGCCGTACCACTTGGTGGCCTGGTCGGCCGGGCCGGAGATGATCAGCGGGGTACGGGCCTCGTCGACGAGGATCGAGTCGACCTCGTCGACCACGGCGAAGTTGTGGCCGCGCTGGACGAGCTCGTCCTGGGACCACGCCATGTTGTCGCGCAGGTAGTCGAAGCCGAACTCGTTGTTCGTGCCGTAGGTGATGTCGCAGTTGTACTGCTCGCGGCGCTGCGCCGGCGACATGTTCGCCAGGATGCAGCCGACCTCCAGGCCGAGGAACTTGTGGACCCGGCCCATCATCTCGGAGTCGCGCTCGGCGAGGTAGTCGTTCACCGTGATCAGGTGGACGCCCTCGCCGGACAGGGCGTTCAGGTACGCGGGCAGCGTGCCGACCAGGGTCTTGCCCTCGCCGGTCTTCATCTCGGCCACGTAGCCGAGGTGCAGCGCCGCGCCGCCCATCATCTGGACGTCGTAGTGCCGCTGGCCGAGGACGCGCTTGGCCGCCTCGCGGACGGTCGCGAACGACTCCGGGAGGAGGTCGTCCAGGCTCTCGCCGTCCTGGAAGCGCTGCTTGTACTCGTCCGTGAGCGCCCGCAACTCGGCGTCGGAGAGGTTGACGAAGTCCTCTTCGATGGAGTTGACCTGGTCCGCGATGCGGTGCAGTTTGCGCAGGATCTTGCCTTCGCCTGCACGCATGAGCTTGTTGAAGACGGACACCGAGGTTTGTCTCCTTGCCGGTCGGGCCTGGGCACTGTACGTACACGGGCACGGCAGGTGGGCCCCACCGCAACGGCCATCGTAAGCGAGGACGTGGTCGCGTCGGGAGGTCCGCCGCATCCGCAGGGCACGGGTGCCCGGAATGAGAACGTACGGGGGACGCCCAAGGTGCCGCCCTTCCGGGAAATCGGTTCGCCCCGGGCGGCGCCGCGGCACCAGAATCGACCCATGGAGCCCACCACACTCAGCACCGACCGCCTCGACCTGCGGCCCTTCGCCCCGGCGGACGAGGACGAGCTGTACGCCGTCGCCCAGGACCCGGACATCCAGCGCTGGACCATGGTCCCCTCCCCCTACGAGCGGACGCACGCGCACCGCTTCGTGAACGAGACGGTCCCCGACGGCTGGCGCGAGGACACCGGCTACAGCTTCGCCGTCCGCCTCGGCCCCGGCGGCCCGCTCGTCGCGGCGATCGGCGTGCACGTCCGCCCGCCGGACGGGTACGAGATCGGCTACTGGGCGGTCAAGGAGCACCGCGGCCGCGGCTACATGACCGAGGCCGTGGACGCTGTCGCCCGCTGGGCCTTCACCGTGCTGGACGTGCCGCGCCTGGAGTGGCGCGCCGAGGTGGGCAACGCGGGCTCCCTCGCCGTCGCCCGGAAGGCCGGCTTCCGGAAAGAGGGCACGCTCCGGGCGGGCCACCTCCACAACGGCACCGCGCGCGACTGCTGGATCGGCGCCCTCCTCCCCGGGGACCTGGGCCTCCCCTCCGCACTGCCCTACCTCCCCGCGCCCGCGGACCCGGCCGCCTAGGCTCCGGCCCGGGCTCCGGGGAGCCGATCGCCCCGGCCGCCGGAACGCAGGGCCGCCCCCGCGGCCTCCGTACGGACCCGCTGTCAGTGGCGCCGCCTAGGCTGACCGACCATGACAAGCCTGCCGCCGCCGACCGTGTCCCTGTCCGCCGACGAGGCCCGCCGCATCGCCCTGCGCGCGCAGGGCTTCCTCGGGGCGCCCGACCGGCGCGGGGGTGTCCGCGGGGTGCTGCGCCACCTGGGCGCCGTGCAGCTGGACACCATCTCGGTGCTGGCCCGCTCGCACGAGCTGATCCCGTACGCGCGCCTAGGCGCGGTGGGCCGCGGCGCGGTGGAGTCTGCGTACTGGACGGACCGGCACGCCTTCGAGTACTGGTCGCACGCGGCCTGCATCCTGCCCATCGAGGAATGGCCGCATTTCGCCTTCCGGCGCCGGGCCAACCGGGCGCGCGGCCACCGCTGGCACGTCCTGGCCGACAAGGAGCGCTCGACGAAGGCGGTCCTGGACCGGCTCGCGTCCGACGGGCCGCTGACCTCCACCGAGCTGGGCGGCGCCAGGAAGGGCGGCGAGTGGTTCGAGTGGTCCGAGACCAAGATCGCGGTGGAGTGGCTGCTCGACACCGGCGATGTGGTGTGCGGCGAGCGGCGCGGCTGGAAGCGCGTGTACGACCTGCCCGAGCGGGCCGTCCCCGACGCGCTGCTCCACGACGACCTGGACGACACGGCCTGCGTGCGCCGGCTCGTCGCCCTGGCCGGGCAGTCGCTGGGCGTCGGCACCCGCGCCGACATCGCGGACTACCACCGCCTCAAGGGCGAGCAGGTGGACGCGGTCATCGCCGGCTCCGGGCTCGTCCCGGTGGAGGTCGAGGGCTGGGCCAAGGCCGCCTGGGCCGACCCGGCGGCGCTCGCGACGGCCCCCCGGGGCCGCCACCGCACGACGCTGCTGTCGCCCTTCGACTCCCTGGTGTGGGACCGGCCGCGCACGGAGCGGATCTTCGGTTTCACCCACCGCCTGGAGGCGTACGTCCCCAAGCCGAAGCGGATCCACGGGTACTTCGCGATGCCGCTGCTGGCGGGCGGGCACCTGCGGGGCCGCGTCGACCCGGCCCGCGAGGGCCGCACCCTGGTCGCCCGCCAGCTCTCGCTGGAGAGCCCGGCGGCGGCCGGCGCTATAGCCGAGGCCCTGTGGGAGGCGGCCCGCTGGGTGGGGTGCGAGGAGGTGCGCGTCGAGCGCGCACAGAGCCCCGGTGAGGCGGCGGCCGTCACGGCGGAACTCGCCCTGCGCGCCTAGGAGTCGACGGCGGAGGCCCGGTCTCGCCCGGGCCCCGCCGGTCTAGCGGATTTCGAGGATCTTCTCGCGCATCGCGTAGACCACGGCCTCCATCCTGGAGTGCAGCTGCAGCTTCTCCAGGATGTTGCGGACGTGGTTCTTCACGGTGTTCTCGGAGATGAACAGCTCCTTGGCGATGTCCCGGTTGTTCATGCCGGTGGCCACCAGTTTCAGGACCTCCAGCTCCCGGTCCGTCAGCCGCGGCGCCGGCACCAGCCGCCGCTCGTCGGTGCGCTGGATCATCGACTTGAACTCGGTCAGCAGCTTCGACGCCATCGACGGACTGATCTGCGACTGCCCGTCCGCGACCGCGCGGATCGCGGTGGCCACCTCGTCCGTCGAGATCTCCTTCAGGAGGTACCCGGTCGCACCCGCCTTGATCGCGTCGTAGAGGTCCGCCTCCTCGTCGCTGATCGTCAGCATGATGATCTTCGCGGAGGGCGCCACCTCCTTGATCGACGTGCACGCCTCGATGCCGCCGCGCCGCGGCATCCGCACGTCCATCAGCACGATGTCCGGCAGCAGGTCCGCCGCCTTGTCCACGGCCTCCGCACCGTCCCCGGCCTCGCCGACGACCTGGATGTCCTCCTCCTGCGCGAGGACGATCTCCAGCCCGCGCCGGAAGAGGGCGTGGTCGTCGACCACGAGCACCCGGATGGGCTCCCGGGCCGGCTCCGCCGCGTCCGCCACCCGGCGGACCGCACCGTCGTCGCCGCGCACCGGCCCGAAGCTGTCCGCCATCGTTCCTCCCCCTGCATGTGCTGAGCTGCTGGTCCAACCGGACGGAGACTGCCTCCGGTTGACTGCCCGCCATGATTCCATGCCCGCACCACGGCGCGGGGGGACTGTCGGCCACTGCCTGGCGCATACCCGTCGTACGAGTGCCCCCGCCGGCCGCTCTCGCGGGCCGGCGGGGGCACCGGGGTGACACTTAGCCGCCGAGCGCTCCGCCGGCGCCCGCGCCGGACTCGTCCGAGCTGGAGGCACCGTCGGGGTTCAGGTGGATGATGCCGTAGTCGTACGCATGACGTCGGTAGACGACGCTGGGCATCTTGGTTTCGGAGTCGACGAACAGATAGAAGTCGTGGCCGACCAACTCCATCTCGTACAGAGCCTGGTCGAGCGACATCGGTGAGGCCGAGTGGGTCTTCTCGCGGACGATGAGCGGGCCTTCGCCCTGCACCTCCAGCGATCCGATCCGGGTGGTCGGAATCGCGTCCGCCTTCTCGTCTGCGACCAGTTCGCCGTTCCCGTTCAGGGTCGCGGCGTTCGGCACCACATCGGCGACCTCCGCTGCCGGGATGCGGCCGCTGCCGCGGCGCGTGTTGCGCTTGTCGTGCTGCTTGCGCAGCCGGGCCTCCAGCTTGTCCTGAGCGAGGTCCAGCGCCGCGTACGGGTCGGCGGCGGCTGCTTCCGCCCGGATCACCGGGCCCCGCGAACGCAGGGTGATCTCCACGCGGTCGGAACGGTCGGCCTGCCGCGGGTTGTGCTCCTTGGACACCTCGACGTCCAAGCTGATCACCTTGGCGTCGAGCTTCTGGATCCGCTCAGGATTCAGCTTCTCGGCCACGTGCTTGCGGAACCGGTCGGGCACCTCGGTCTTGCGGCCCTTGACGACGATGTCCACGCAGAACTCCGTTCCCGGATAGCTCCGCCTCGTGGGGCGAAGCGTCTCCCTTTCGCACCAGACTCCGGTGAACACCGGAGCCTCGGACTTGGCGACTTCCACCTCCTCCTCCCCCATCGGCAAGATCTACACCCCACCGACTTCGGAGTCGAGAGACAGCCTCCTGACACGAAGAATTCCAAAACGTGCGATCCGATGCGTGGGGCCTAAGGCTCGCCAGTTCCTCACAACCGAACATATCTCTCTATGACGGTGGTCGGCACCCGCTACCGGAACGTACCTCCGTTCAGGTGACTGTTCCCTCTTACTACCTGCAACGATGCGCCTTCCCCCCCAGTTCCAAATCTATTCGCGAGATTTTTGCTCTGTACGGGTTCCCGACCGGTTCGGACCGAAGGCCCCGGCGGGTGCCGCCACCACCGCCGCCACCGGATCCGCGTCCCGCGCCAGCCCCGCCGCGCGGACCGCCCGGGCCGCCTCGGCCAGCGTCGCCCCGGTGGTGATCAGGTCGTCCACGAGCACGAGCCGCGCCGCCCCGGCCGTCAGCCGCGCCCCGCCGCGGCACACTGCCAGGGCCCCGGCGAGGTTCTCCCGGCGCTGCCGGGCGCCCAGCCCGGCCTGGTCGGCCACCGCCCGCCGCAGCCGAAGTACGGGGGCCACGCGCGCCGGGACCCCGGCCCGCCGCAGCCGCCCGGCCGCCGCCAGCGCGATCCTGCGCGCCGGATCGTGCCCGCGCGCCCGGACCTGCCGCCGGGTCGACGGGACCGGCACCAGGACCAGCTCCCCCGCCGCCCAGCCCCCGGCCGTGCCCCCGGCCCGCCCGCCGCGGCCGGTCAGGCCGCCGACCGACCCGCCACCGCCGGACAGGACCGCGGCGGCGAGGGCCCCGCCGAGCACGCCGGCCAGCGGCAGCGCCCCGCGCTCCTTGTGTGCCAGCAGGACCTCTCGTACGCCCCCGGCGTACGCGGCGGCGGCATGCACCACCGGCAGCCCCTCCGGGCGCGGAGACGGCCGTACGGACCCCGCCCCGGCCCCGCTGAGCGCGTCCCCGCAGTCCGCGCACAGCAGTACCCGCGCGGCCCCGCAGCCGGCGCAGTCGACCGGCAGGACCAGCCCGGCGAGCTCCCGCCACCACTCCCGCATGCGCTCCACTGTGCCGGGCCGGGGCAGCCCACCGCCACCCCTGTGGACGACCGGCGAAAACGCAGGTCAGCGGGGTGCGTCAGCAGCGCTCCGGCCGTCTCAGCCCGGGTACACCGGGGACCGGCCGCCCGCCGCCGCCGTGCGCCACTGCGCACCCGGCGGCAGCCACACGATCCCGTCCTCCTTCGAGTACGCCAGCACCGGCTTCGGCTTCGCCTCGTCCTCCTCCGACACGGCCACCGCGACCGCCATCAGCTCGGTGGCCCCGGGCAGGCTCGCCGCGACCATCGAGCCGTCCGCCAGCATGTAGCGGGCCTGGTCGACCCCGCCGCTCTCCCGGCCCACCACCAGCAGCCGGCCCCGCGGGGCCCAGCTCATCGCCGTCACGTCCGCCATCTGCGGGGCGGCCGGGCGCAGCTCGCGCACCGACACCGCCGAGGCGGTCGAGGCGTCGGACCGCTCGACCCGCCCCACCCAGAGGTTCTTGCGGCCGTTCTTCTGCACGAGCAGCGCGATCCGCACCCCGTCGGGCGAGGCCTTCAGCGAGGTCACCGTCCCGCCGTCGAGCCCGGACACCTCCACCTTCTGGGGAGCGCCGACCCCGCCGGGCACCCGCCACAGCCCCGGGCCCTGCGGGTCCTGGTCGGCGACCCACAGGTCCCCGGCCGCGTCCCAGCTCGGCGCCGTCAGCTGCGACTTGGCACCCCGGCCGACCGGCAGCGGCTGCGGCATCGCCCCGGACCCGACCAGCGGCACCACGTACAGCCCGTGCCCGTCCTCGGACACCACGGCCGCGCGCCGCTCGTCGTACGTCACCGCAGCCGAGCCGACCTTGAACGCGGGGGTCCCGGCCAGCGGGCCCGGCACCGCCTCCGGCCGGTACTGCTGGTCCTCGTTGGTGACGTCGAGGTTCATCCGGACGAGGTGGCTCTCCGCGTCCACGTAGTACTGGTAGACGGGCGTCCGCGGCCGGTTGGCGATCGCGGCGGCGGCCACCTCGGTGACCGCGCACTGCGGGGTCTTGCCGTCCGAGCGCAGCAGCTCCACCCGTTCGGGCCGCGAGGCCGTCAGGTCCTTGACGGTGTAGAGGAGTTGGGTTGCCATCTTCTGGCACTGCGGCTGCGCGACGTTGTCGGCCTTCGCGTTGAGCGGCACGCGCAGCGTGTTCTGCCCGTCGTACGAGAGGGACTTGGTGCCCTCGCGCAGCTCCGTCCCCGTCGGGAAGCTGGACTCGACGACCGGCCCGAGCCACTTGGACGGCCCCGCGAGCAGCGACTGCACCGTCTGCGTGGTCGGGTCCATCCGCGATTCGGGGTCGCTGCGCTGGCGCACGTACACCGGGTCGGCGACGAGCGTGCCGCCCGCGAAGTAGTACTTGTTCACCGGCATGTAGATGCGCTGGAAGTCGGACTCGCTGAGGACCAGGCTGCTGGGCGGCGTCGCTATCCGCCACTGCTTGTCGACCTGGACGAGCTGGAGGAACTCCTCGTACGATCCGCCGCCCGTCTCCGGCTGGTACGCGCTGCGCTCGTCGACCGTGGCGAGCTTCTTGCCGGTGACCTTCCACCGGGCCCCGTCGGGCTCCTTCTCCCCCTTGACCGCGAACCGGTCGAGGCCAGAGGAGAGCACGGTGACGGCCGAGCCGGGCTTCCAGCTCTCCGCGGCGGCCTCCGTGAGGTACTTGCGGGCCGTCTCCAGCTGCGGGTCGTCGCCGGTCAGGGCCTCCAGGAACCCGTCGACGATGTCGGCCGGGCTGGCCCGGTCCGCGGGCGGTACGCCGAACACCCGCACCTGCGAGTCGACGCCCTGCGAGGCCCGCACCGGGCGGATCTCGCCGCGGTCCGGCATCGAGGCGCAGCCCGCCAGCAGCAGTACGGCCGTACCCAGGGCGTACGCCCGCACGGTGCGCCGCCGCCGTCCGCGCCCCGGCGCGCCGCCCGCACGCGTGCTGGTCGGCTCGGGCTCAGGGTCCATCGGTTCGGTCCTCCTGTGGTGCCTGCTCGGCGGGCCGGGCCACGACCCGGGCCCCGCTGCCCGGCAGGGCCGTCGGGTCGGCGGGTACGGGCAGCGCTCCGGCGACCGCCGACCGCGGCGGTATCGGCGACCGGTCGGGCCCCTCCGGCGGCTGCCGGCGGTCCGCGGCGCTGCCCGCGGCCTCGGCGGCCGCCCTGGCCCGGTTGCCCCGCGAGTCCTCCGGCTCCAGCGGGATCGGCGAACCCCGCAGCGGCTCGTCGGCGGTGCGCGGCAGGGTCAGGCGGAACTGCGAGCCGCCGCCCGGCTCGCCCCAGGCCTGGAGCCAGCCGCCGTGCAGCCGGGCGTCCTCGACGGCGATGGACAGGCCAAGGCCCGTACCGCCGGTCGTGCGGGCCCGCGCCGGGTCGGCCCGCCAGAAGCGGTTGAAGACCCGGGTGGCCTCGCCGGGCTTGAGGCCGACGCCGTAGTCCCGTACCGCGACGGCGACGGCGCCGCCCGCCGAGGCGAGCCGGACCACCACGTCACGGCCCTCGCCGTGCTCCACGGCGTTGACGACGAGGTTGCGCAGCACCCGCTCCACGCGCCGGGCGTCGGCCTCGGCGATGACGGGCTGGGTGTCGCCGAGGACCCGGATCCGGGTCTTCTTGTGTTCGGCGAGCGGCTCGGCCCCGTCGATGACGCGGCGCACCACGTCCCGCAGGTCGATCGGCTCCGCCTCCAGCGCGGCGGCGCCCGCGTCGAACCGGCTGATCTCCAGCAGGTCGGCGAGGAGCGACTCGAAGCGGTCGAGCTGGCCGGCGAGGAGTTCCGCGGAGCGCGCGGTGACCGGGTCGAAGTCGACCCGGGCGTCGTGGATGACGTCGGCGGCCATCCGCACCGTCGTCAGCGGGGTCCGCAGCTCGTGCGAGACGTCCGAGACGAACCGGCGCTGCATCCGGGACAGCTCCTCCAGCTGCTGGATCTTGTTCTGGAGGTTCTGCGCCATTTTGTTGAAGGCTTCGCCCAGACGGGCGATGTCGTCCTCGCCGGTGACCTTCATCCGCTCCTGGAGCCGCCCCGCGGACAGCCGCTCGGCGATCCCGGCGGCCATCCGCACCGGGGTCACGATCTGCCGCACGACGAGCCAGGCGATGGCGCTCAGCAGGACGACGACGAACAGGCCGGCGGTGGCGATGGTGCTCTTGACCAGGTTGAGGGACTCCTCCTCCTGGGTGAGCGGGAAGAGGTAGTACAGGTCGTACGGGTCGCCCTTGACGTCGGTGAGGCGCTTGCCCACGACCAGCGCGGGCCCGGGCGCCTTGCCCCCGGCCCCGGCGGTGTACCGGATCTCGGAGAAGGTCTTGAAGGTGCCGGTGCCGTCGTTGACCTCGCGGCGCAGCGCCAGCGGGACGCTCGCGGTCGGGTCCACGTTGCCGGAGGCGCGGGCGCCGCGGACGCCCTGGGCGCCCGGCTGGGCCTCGTCCCCGGTGCCCGCGCCGAGCGCGACGACCTCGAACGCGGTCTGGCCGCCACTGGCCAGCTGTTTGACCAGCGAGTTCATCCAGGTGCTGGCGTCCATCCCGCCCCGGCCGTCGGCGGCGTCGGGCCCGTCCACCGTCGCGGGGGCGTTGGCCTTCTCCTGTGCGACCGCGAACCCGCCCGCGGCCTGGCTCTGCGCGGCCTCCTCCTTGGCGTCGAGGAGGCCCTTGCTGACCGACGCGATGACGACGAAGCCGAGCGCCAGGACCACGGAAAGCGACATCAGCAGGGTGGCGGCGACCACCCGGAGCTGGATGTTGCGCCGCCACAGCCGGACAGCCGGAAGCACCGGCCGGCGTACGAGGCGTACGCACAGCCGCAGCAGGGAGCCGCCCGGCGCTCCGTCCCGGAACAGCCGGCCTCCCCGCAGGGGCCCCCTGCGGGAGCCGCCGCGGGTCTTGCCGGGCTGCACGTCAGCTCGGTCCGGCCTTGTAGCCGACACCGCGGACCGTCACGACGATCTCGGGGCGCTCCGGGTCCTTCTCGACCTTGGAGCGCAGCCGCTGCACGTGCACGTTCACCAGACGGGTGTCCGCGGCGTGCCGGTAGCCCCAGACCTGCTCCAGCAACACCTCGCGGGTGAACACCTGCCAGGGCTTGCGGGCGAGCGCGACCAGCAGGTCGAACTCCAGCGGGGTCAGGGCGATCGAGGCGCCCTCCCGCTTGACCGAGTGCCCGGCCACGTCGATGACCAGGTCACCGATGGTCAGCTGCTCCGGCGCGGGCTCTTCCGACCTGCGCAGACGGGCCCGGATGCGTGCCACCAGCTCCTTCGGTTTGAACGGCTTCACGATGTAGTCGTCGGCCCCGGACTCCAGGCCAACGACCACGTCCACCGTGTCGCTCTTGGCGGTGAGCATGACGATCGGCACGCCGGACTCGGCCCGGATCAGCCTGCACACCTCTATGCCGTCCCGTCCGGGCAGCATGAGGTCCAGCAGCACGAGGTCCGGCTTCGCCTCCCGGAAGGCAGCAAGTGCCTTGTCACCGTCCGCTACGAACGACGGCTCAAAACCTTCTCCACGCAGCACAATGCCGAGCATCTCGGCCAGCGCGGTGTCGTCGTCGACGACAAGGACGCGTCCCTTCATGGTTGACATCATCCCATTAGCTAATCGTTACCAGGCGGTGAGCTGTCCCACAGCCAAAAGGGCTGGAAATCGCCCCTCGGAGCTGCGTGGGGATCAGCTCGACCAGTCTGCCCCGGATCCGGGTGACAATTGAAGGTACGGGCTGCGGGAGATCCGGGGGGACGGCCGGTCCGTTCCGTGGTCCCACGTGGCACGATGGCAGCGACCAGCGCCCCCGCCCCAGCAGGTGCACGTGAAGGAGCGACGATGAACGACTCTCCGGGCTGGGCTACGCCCGGATCCTCCCCGTCCGACGGTGAGCGGCAGGGCGCACCCGCCGACCAGCCGGCCACGGGCGACCCCAAGTGGTCCGCCCAGCAGCCGCCGCCCGGCCAGTGGTCGAGCCCGGCCGCCGGCCAGGGCGCCCCGCAGGCGCCGCCCCAGCAGCCCCAGCCGGGCCAGGGCTGGGGCTCGTACGGCCAGCAGCAGGGCGGTCGGTACGGCGGCCAGTACGGCTACCCCGGCGGCCCCGGCCAGTGGGGCAAGCCCCCGGCCGCGAAGCCCGGCGTGATCCCGCTGCGCCCGCTCGGCCTCGGCGAGATCCTCGACGGCGCGGTCACCACCATGCGGTCCCACTGGCGCTCGGTCCTGCCGATCACACTGGTCGTGGCCACCGTCGTCCAGGTGATCAGCCTGCTCGTTCAAAAGCTCCTGCTGTCCGACCTCGTGGTCACGCCGGACGGGAACCCGACCCCCGAAGAGCTGGTCAACAGCCTCGGCAGCGGCCTGTCGATCACGGTGGCGACCAAGCTCATCGAGTTCCTGGGCACCGTCGTCGTCACCGCCATGCTCACGATGATCTTCAGCCGCGCGATCCTCGGCCACGGCTCGACCGTCTCCGAAGCCTGGCGCGACGCCCGTCCCCAGCTGCTCCGCCTCATCGGGCTGACCCTGCTGCTGGGCCTCGGCCTGTCCCTGCTCGGCGCCGTCCTGCTGCTGCCACCCGTCCTGGGCGGCAGCATCGGCCTGGCCTTCGTCGGCGGACTCGCCTGGATGGTGCTGGCCGTCTGGCTGTGGATCGCCTTCAGCCTGGCCTCGCCCGTCCTGATGCTGGAGAAGAGCGGGATCTTCACGGCGTTCGGCCGCTCCTGGAAGCTCGTCAAGGGCTCCTGGTGGCGCATCTTCGGCATCACGGCGCTCACCGTGCTGATCGTCTTCGTCGTCTCGATGATCATCGTGATGCCGCTGACGCTCATCGGCGTCCTCGTCTCCGGCACCGGCATGACGGGCCTGACGGACGGCACCGCCGGCACCACCTGGGGCGCGCTGATCTTCTCGGCCATCGGCCTGATCATCGCCCAGACGATCACCATGCCGATGCAGTCCGGCGTCACGGTCCTCCTGTACGTGGACCAGCGCATCCGGCGCGAGGCCCTCGACCTGGAGCTCGCCCGGGCCGCCGGCGTGGAGAACTACGGCAGCGGCGCGACCGGAGGCTGATCCACCGATGATGAGTACGGGGGGCCTCATCACCCGCATCACCCACGCCGCACCGCTCCTGACGGGCGCGGAGACACCGCCGGTGACGACACCGCGCGACGCCGGCCGGGAGGCGGCCGAGCGCGAGCTGTCCAAGCCGCAGTACCACGAGAACGACCCGAGCCTGCTGGACCGTGCCCTGGCCAAGGCCCTGCGGTGGATCGCCGACCTGTTCGACGCCGCCGCCGGGGCCGCCCCGGGCGGCAGCCTCGGCCTCGTCGTGATCGTCGTGGCCATCGCCTTGGCCGTCGCCGCCCTGTGGTGGCGCCTCGGTTCCCCCCGCCGGGCGGTCGCGGGCCCGGGCACCCTCTTCCACGACGGCATCCGCAGCGCCGCCGACCACCGCACGGCCGCCGAGGCCCACGCCGCCGCCGGCCGCTGGAACGCAGCCGTCCAGGAGCGGATGCGCGCCGTCGTCCGCTCCCTGGAGGAACGCACCCTCCTCGACCCGCGCCCCGGCCGCACGGCCGACGAGGCCGCCGACGAGGCCGCGGTCTCCCTCCCCGGCCACACCGCGGAACTGCGCGCCGCGGCCCGCGCCTTCGACGACGTCACCTACGGCGGCCGCACCGCCGACGCCGACGGTTACACCCGCCTGCGCGCCCTCGACGACACCCTGGACCGCGCCAAGCCGCTCCTGACGGGACCCACCGCATGACCGGCCCCCACCCCACCGACCCCACGGACCCCACCGACCCCACCGACACTCCGGCCCCTGGCACTCCGGCGCCGACCACCCCGGCCCAGCCCGCCGGACCCGGGCCCGCCCCGGACACCACACCGGCCACCGACCCGCCGCGCCCCGCCCCGGGCACCCCGGCCCAGCCCGACGAGCCCGGGCCCGCGCCCGCCCCCGGAACTCCCGCCCCGTCAGCCCCCGTTACGCCGGGCACCCCGGCCGGGACCACCCCCGGAGCGGCGGGCTCCACCGGCGGACCCACCCGCCCCGCGCCCACCCGCCCGGCATCCGGCCCCGCCGGCCCCGTCAGCCCCGCCGCCCCGGCCCCCTGGGTCACGACCACCCCGGCAGCGGCGACGGCAGTCGCCCCCGCGCCCGGCGAGGACGGCACGCCGCCCCCCGGCGGGACCACGGCAGTGCCCCTCCGGCTGCCGCGGCGCAAGCGCGTACGCAACGGCCTCGCCGTCCTCGCCGTGCTCCTCACCGGTGCCGTCGTGATGGCCGTCCTGAGCTCCGGCAGCCAGCACGGCCACCTCGACCCCCGCTCCGCCGACCCCTCCGGCAGCCGCGCCGTCGCCGAGCTCCTCAAAGAGCGCGGCGTGACCACCCGCGTCGTCACCACGGCCCGCGAGGCCGCCGCCGCGGCCGGCCCCGGCACGACCCTCCTGGTCACCTCCCCGGACGTACTCGGCGCCACCCAACGCAGCGCCGTCCGCTCGGCCATGGACCTCTCCGGCGGCCGCACCGTCCTCCTCGCCCCGTCGGAGCCGAGCCTCCCCCTCCTCGCCCCCGGCGTGCACTCCCGGGGCAGCGCCCACCCCGACGTCCTGGCCCCGGACTGCACGCTGCCGGCCGCCACCTCCGCGGGCCGCGCCACGACCGGTACCGGCCTGCGCTACACCACCCTCCCCGGGGCCACCGCCTGCTACCCCAGCGGCGGCCACCCCACCCTCCTCCTCATCCCCTCCGGCCGGACCGGCGGCGACACCGTCCTCCTCGGCGCCGAAACGCCCCTGCTGAACCGGAGCCTCGCGCAGGAGGGCAACGCCTCCCTCGCCCTCCAACTCCTCGGCTCCCGCCCGGAACTCGTCTGGTACCTGCCGTCCCTCGCGGACAGCGACCCGGACACCGCCCCCGACGGCGAGGAGAAGAGCCTCTTCGACCTCATCCCCGCCGGCTGGTCCTGGGCCCTGCTCCAACTCCTCGTCGCCGGCGTCCTCGCCGCCCTCTGGCGCGCCCGACGCCTCGGCCCGCTCGTCACCGAGCGGCTGCCCGTCGTGATCCGCGCCTCCGAGGCCACCGAGGGCCGCGCCCGCCTCTACCGCAAGGCCGGCGCCCGCGACCGCGCCGCGACCGTACTGCGCGCGGCCACCCGCGAGCGCCTGGCCGCCCTGGTCGGCGTACCGCCCACCCGGGCCCACGACCCCGCGTCCCTCGTCTCCGCCGTCTCCGCCCGCCTCACCGGCACTTCGGCGTCCGGCGACGTGACCGCCCTCCTCTTCGGCACCACCCCCTCCGACGACGCGGCCCTCGTCGCGCTCGCCGACCACCTCGACGCCCTCGAAAGAGAGGTCCGTACGTCATGACGTACCCGGCCACCGAGTCCCCGGCCCCGACCGCGGACAGCGCCCGCGCTTCCCTCGAAGCGCTCCGCACCGAGATCGGCAAGGCCGTGGTCGGGCAGGACTCCGCCGTCACCGGTCTGGTCGTCGCGCTCCTGTGCCGCGGCCACGTCCTCCTCGAAGGCGTCCCCGGCGTCGCGAAGACCCTCCTCGTGCGGGCCCTCGCCGCGTCCCTCGAACTCGGCACCAAGCGCGTCCAGTTCACCCCGGACCTGATGCCGAGCGATGTCACCGGCTCCCTCGTCTACGACGCCCGGACCGCCGAGTTCTCCTTCCAGAACGGCCCGGTCTTCACCAACCTCTTCCTCGCGGACGAGATCAACCGCACGCCCCCCAAGACGCAGTCCTCGCTCCTCGAAGCGATGGAGGAGCGCCAGGTCACCGTCGACGGCACCCCGCGCGCCCTCCCGGAACCCTTCCTCGTCGCCGCCACCATGAACCCGGTGGAGTACGAGGGCACCTACCCCCTCCCGGAAGCCCAGCTGGACCGCTTCCTCCTCAAGCTCACCGTGCCCCTCCCCTCCCGCGAAGACGAGATCGGCGTACTGACCCGCCACGCCGCCGGCTTCGACCCGCGCGACCTGGCCGGCGCGGGACTGCGTCGGGTCGCCGGTACGAAGGAACTCGACGCCGCCCGCGAGGCCGTCGCCCGCGTCACGATCTCCCCGGAGATCACCGCGTACGTCGTCGACGTGTGCCGTGCCACCCGCGAGTCCCCCTCGCTGACCCTCGGCGTCTCCCCCCGCGGCGCGACCGCCCTGCTGGCCACCGCCCGCGCGTGGGCCTGGCTCACCGGCCGCGACTACGTCACCCCCGACGACGTGAAGGCCCTCGCCCTCCCGACCCTGCGCCACCGCGTCCAGCTGCGCCCGGAAGCGGAGATGGAGGGGGTCACGGCCGACGCCGTCATCACGGCGATCCTCTCCCACGTCCCTGTCCCGCGCTGATGGCCCTCACCGGACGCGCCGCCCTGCTGGCGGCCCTCGGCAGCATCCCCGTCGGCATCCTCGAACCGAGCTGGACGGGGATGCTCGCGGTGAACGGGCCCCTCGCCCTGGCCTGCGCGGTGGACTGCGCCCTGGCCGCGCCGGTCAGCACCCTCACCCTGACCCGCTCCGGGGACACCTCGGTACGCCTGGGCGAGGCGGCGGACGTCCACCTCACGATCACCAACCCCAGCGGCCGCACGCTCCGGGCCCGCGTCCGCGACGCCTGGCCCCCGAGCAGCTGGCTCCCCGGCACCGAGCAGGCCGCCTCCCGCCACACGGTGGTGGTCCCGGCCGGCGAACGCCGCCGCCTGACCACCCGCCTGCTGCCCACCCGCCGCGGCGACCGCCGGTCCGACCGCGTCACGATCCGTTCCTACGGCCCGCTGGGCCTGCTCTCCCGCCAGGGCACCCACGTGCTCCCGTGGACGGTCCGGGTCCTCCCCCCGTTCACCAGCCGCAAACACCTCCCGTCCCGCCTCGCGCGCCTGCGCGAACTGGACGGCCGTACGAGCGTGCTGACCCGCGGCGAGGGCACCGAGTTCGACAGCCTGCGCGACTACGTCCCCGGCGACGACACCCGCTCGATCGACTGGCGGGCCACGGCCCGCCAGAACAAGGTGGCCGTCCGCACCTGGCGCCCCGAACGCGACCGCCACATCCTCATCTGCCTGGACACCGGCCGCACCTCCGCGGGCCGCGTCGGCGACGCCCCCCGCCTGGACTCGGCGATGGACGCCGCCCTGCTGCTCGCCGCCCTCGCCACCCGCGCCGGCGACCGCGTGGACCTCCTGGCCCACGACCGCCGGATCCGCGCCCAGGTCCAGGGCCGCGCCGCGGCGGACACCCTGCCCGCCTTCGTGAACGCGATGGCCCCGCTGGAACCGGAACTCGTCGAGACGGACTCCCGCAGCCTGGTCTCCACCATCCTGCGCACCGCCCCGCGCCGCTCCCTGGTGGTCCTCCTGACGAGCCTGGACGCGGCCCCGGTCGAAGAGGGCCTGCTCCCGCTCCTCCCCCGCCTCACCCAGCGCCACACGGTGCTGCTGGCTTCGGTCGCCGATCCGCACGTCGCCGCCATGACGACGGCCCGCGGCGACGTGGACGCGGTCTACGAGGCCGCGGCCGGGACCCAGTCCCAGGCCCAGCGCCGCCGCACGGCGGACCAGCTGACCCGCCACGGCGTCCACGTCGTCGACGCCACCCCGGACACCCTGGCCCCGTCCCTGGCCGACGCCTACCTCTCCCTCAAAGCCGCCGGCCGCCTCTAGCAGCCACACAGAACCGGGCCCCGAACCAAACGGGACCCGGTTCTGAAGCCACTACCTGGTCCGGAACGCAGAAAAGCCCCGCACCATAAGGTGCGGGGCTTTCCCACAATAATTGTTCGGCGGCGTCCTACTCTCCCACAGGGTCCCCCCTGCAGTACCATCGGCGCTGAAAGGCTTAGCTTCCGGGTTCGAAATGTAACCGGGCGTTTCCCTAACGCTATGACCACCGAAACACTATGAAATTTGAACACTGGCTGACAACACAGCTGTTCGTTATTTCAGAACTAACACAGTGGACGCGAGCAACTGAGGACAAGCCCTCGGCCTATTAGTACCAGTCAGCTTCACCCGTTACCGGGCTTCCACATCTGG